>JBFXJV010000055.1:0-12623 GCA_050174515.1 Methylocystis sp. | reverse complement strand
GCTGGAGGCTTCGACGCGCTGACTGTCACGAACATGGATGCGCTCTCGACGCCCGCAGTCGGCGGCGTCGACACCACGGCGGTGATCGTCGGCGATTTCTCCAACGGCAATGACGCCGTCATCCTTAAGGACAAGACGAAACTCGCCGACATCAAGGGCCAGAAGGTTAATCTCGTCGAATTCTCAGTGTCGCATTATCTGCTGGCGCGCGCGCTCAACACCATTGGCCTCGCCGAAAAAGACCTCAGGGTGGTCTCGACATCCGACGCCGATATGGTCGCGGCCTGGACGACGCCCGAGGTGACATCGGTCGTGACCTGGAACCCGCTTGTCTCTGAAATCCTTGGCCACAAGAGCGCCCACAAGGTGTTCGACTCATCGCAAATCCCCGGCGAAATCATCGATCTCACCGTCGTCAACACCCAGACGCTAAAAGACAATCCCGACTTCGGCAAGGCGCTCGCGGGCATCTGGTACGAAACGCTGGCGACCATGGTCGCGAAGACGCCGGAAGGCTTAGCCGCGCGCGAGGCGATGGGGAAGGCTTCCGGCGCCGATCTCGCGAGCTTCGAAGGTCAGCTCGCGGCGACGAAGCTTTTCGTGACCCCCCAGGAAGCGTCCGCCTTCGCGCGCAGCTCCGAGATCATGGCGACGATGGACAAGATCCGTCACTTCCTGTTCGACCATAGCCTGCTGGGCAACAATGCGAAATCGGTCGATGTCGTCGGTATACAGTTCGCTGACGGCAAGCTGCTCGGCGAAAAGAACAAGGTGAAGTTCCGCTTCACCGACGCCTATATGGCTGCCGCCGCGGCGGGGAAGCTCTAGGACCTGGATACTTTCAGGGCGATCCACGGAGCGCGACGCATGCGGCTGATCAATCTTCGTCCGGGAGTGGGCGCGGGGCGCGTCCTCTCGCTGCTTCCCTTCGTCGTGACCTTCTTCGCTTACGCCATCGCCTCGGCGCATCGGCGCGCCGAGAATCCGGACGACAAGCTGTTGCCGTCCTTCGCAGCCATCGGCGACGCGATCAAGCGCATGGCCTTCGAGGCCGATCCGCGCACCGGCGAAGTGCTGCTGTGGCTCGACACGGGCGCGAGCCTCGAGCGCCTCACATTAGCCCTCGCCATTGCGACAGCGATCGGTCTCGTCGTCGGCGTCGCGATCGGCGTTCTCCCCTATCTGCGCGCGCTCTTTGGCAACTTCATCGCGGTCATCTCCATGGTCCCGCCGCTGGCCATTCTGCCGATTCTCTTCATCACGGTCGGTCTCGGCGAGGCGGCGAAGATCGTCCTGATCGTCGTCGGCGTTGCGCCGCCGCTGGTGCGCGATGTCGCCATGCGCGTGGAGGATCTGCCGCCGCAACAATTTATCAAGGCGCAGACGCTCGGCGCATCGACATGGACGCTGATGCTGCGCGTCGTGCTGCCACAGATCCTGCCGCGTCTTCTCGACTCGCTGCGTCTGCAGCTCGGGCCGGCATGGCTCTTCCTTATTGCCGCAGAGGCCATCGCTTCCGAGTCCGGTCTCGGCTACCGCATCTTCCTCGTGCGTCGCTATCTCGCGATGGATGTGATCCTGCCCTATGTCGCGTGGATCACGCTGCTCGCCTTTCTCATGGAGCGCGCGCTCATCGCGCTTCAGAAGCGCGCCTTCCCCTGGTTCTCGGCCGCGAGGGCTTCGGCATGAGCGCAATCACCGTCAGAAACGTCTGGAAGGAATATGGCGACCATGTCGTGCTCGAGGAGATCAATCTCGACCTCGCGTCTCGCGCCTTCATCGCGCTGGTCGGCCCTTCCGGCTGCGGCAAGACGACCTTCCTCAAGATGCTGCTGTCTGAGGAAACCCCGACCCGCGGCGTGATCGAGGTCGATGGAACGCCGATCGGCCGCGAGCCCTCGGCGGAACGCGGCGTCGTTTTCCAGCGCTATTCGGTGTTTCCGCATCTGACCGTGCTCGGCAATGTGGCGCTCGGACGCGAATTGCGGGAGAGCCGCTTTGTTGGCCGCCTCTTCGGCGCGAAGCGACGCGCGGCCGAGGAAGACGCGCGCGAGCTTCTCGCCGCTGTCGGACTTGCGGGCGCCGAAAACAAATATCCAGCGCAGCTTTCCGGCGGCATGCAGCAACGTCTCGCACTGGCGCAGGCGCTCATCGCGCGGCCGAAAGTGCTGTTGCTCGACGAGCCTTTCGGCGCGCTCGATCCTGGCATTCGCGCCGAAATCCATCTGCTGATGCGCAAGCTCTGGAACGATCGCGAACTCACTGTCGTGATGGTGACGCACGATCTCTCCGAGGCGTTCAAGCTCGCAACGCGCATCATCGCTTTCGAACGGCGCCGAAACGAGCCGACCGACGGCGGCCGCTACGGCGCAATTCTCGGACGCGATATCGAAATCTGGCCGACGCGTGTCGCCGGCGACCAGCAGGGCCCAACCGCTTCCCACTTCGGCCGGGACGACCCGCAGCCGCACACCGATCAACGCCGGGACGACTCGGCAATGAACGGAGCAGCAGTATGAATGCCTCGCAGAATGCGACGCGGGCGACCGACGTCGCAGCGATGATCGCCGAGAACAGGAAACGCTATGAGGCGCTTAAAGCCGGCGGCAGCGCCGCAGCGCCGCGCGTGCTGCCGCCGCCGACGTCGCGGGACGTCGCCGCCCTGCCGCCCGCCGGCGTGCGACGCAAGGAGACCATTCCCGGCGGCTGGTACTGGACCGCGAAGCTCACGCGCGGAGAGGCCTTGCGTCTTCTCAATGTCGCCGGCAATCCGGGCGTTTCGGTCTTCTGCTGGAACGCGCATGACGCCTCCGAACGCTACAACAGCGCCGACACGGTGAAGGTGCAATGGACGAGCGAGATGCGCAAAGGGCGCGTTCTCCTCTCGGACATGGGTCGCGTGATTTTCTCGATCATTGAGGATAGCTGCGGCGCGCATGACACGATCGTCGGCGGTTCGACGCCGGCTTCCAACCGTCGCAAATATGGAAGCGCAGGTCTTCGCTCGACGCGCGAGAATTTCATCCTCGCGGCAGGCAAACACGGGCTCGGCGTCCGCGATCTTGCGCCCGTCATCACCTTCTTCGCGCCGGTTTCGATCGAAGACGGTCGGACCACGTGGCGTGACGGCGTCGTGCAAAAGGGCGATTTCGTCGATTTGCGCGCGGAACTCGATCTCATTGTCGCGGTTTCGAACTGCCCGCATCCGCTCGCGCCCGACAAGGTTTTTGATCCCGGTCCTGTCGACGCCTTCATATTCGCGGCGTCGGAGGCCGGCGAAGACGATCTTTGCCGGACCGCGACGGTTGAAGCCGCACGGGCCTTCGAAAACAACGCCATTTATCTTCAGGGTTGAGGAGCGCGACAATGAAAAGCATCGCGACACCTGCAGCGGCGTCCGCATTCTATGGCGCCCCGGTCATCGATCCCGACAAAGCGATCTATGATTTCACCATTCGCGCCAACAAGCCTTGGTCTCACATCGTCGAAAAAGGACAGATCCTTAGGATCATAGATCTCGAAGGCCAGCAGGCCGTCGACACGCTCTTCTACAATGCATTCGACACCAGTGAACGCTACAGCGCGCAGGATACAATCCTGACTCAGGGCGGGACTTACGTCTCGACCGGCACGCGTCTCATCTCAAATGAGGGAAATGTGCTCGGCGTCGTCGTCGCGGACAGCTGCGGTCGGCACGACACGTCCGCGGGCGCCTGCTCCTGCGAGGCGAATGCCGTACGCTTCGGTCACCACACGCGCTATATGCATGCCTGTCGCGAAAACTTTCTCATCGAAGTCGCAAAGCATGACATGACGAAACGCGACATCGTGCCGAACATCAATTTCTTCATGAATGTGCCGATCGAACCCGACGGGAGTCTCGCCATTGTCGATGGCGTGTCGGGTCCCGGCGACTATGTGGACATATTGGCGACGACCGACATCATCGCCGTCATCTCCAATTGTCCGCAGATCAACAATCCCTGCAACGGGTTCAACCCGACGCCGGTGCGAGTGATGATCTTCGATCCTGCGATCGCCTGACGTCATGTTCAAGAAAGTGCTCGTCGCCAACCGGGGTGAAGTCGCCGGTCGAGTGTTTCGTACGCTGCGCCGTCTCGGCATTGTATCGGTCGCCGTCTATTCCGATGCGGACCGCTTCACGCGGCCCGTGCTCGACGCCGATGAGCGTGTGCGCCTTGGCGCCGCGCCTGCCAAGGAAAGCTATCTCGACATTGGCGCGGTCATCGCCGCCTGCAAGGCGACGGGCGCCGAGGCCGTGCATCCGGGCTATGGCTTCCTCGCGGAGAACGCCGAATTCGCCGAACGACTTGCGGCGGAGGGCATCGTCTTTATCGGACCGAGGCCGTCGCATCTGCGCGACTTCGGTCTGAAGCACACGGCGCGCGAAATCGCCGAGCGTTGCGGCGCGCCGCTCCTACCCGGCAGCCGCATTCTTGCAAGCGCTGAGGAAGCGCAAGAAGCGGCGGCCGCCATCGGCTATCCGGTCATGTTGAAAAGCACGGCGGGCGGCGGCGGCATCGGCATGCAGCTCTGCTACGACGCCGACGAACTCGTGACGAAATTCGCCGCCGTTCAGCGCATGGCGAGCGCCAGTTTCGGCGACGCGCGTCTCTTTATCGAACGTTTTGTTCCTGTCGCGCGCCATGTAGAGGTGCAGATTTTCGGTCTTGGCGACGGCCGCGTGCTGGCGCTCGGCGAACGCGACTGTTCGTTGCAGCGACGCAATCAGAAAGTCGTCGAAGAGACGCCGGCGCCCGGACTCTCGGACGCATTGCGTAAACGTCTGCAAGCGGCGGCGATCGCGCTCGGTGAGGCCGTCTCGTACGAATCCGCCGGCACGGTGGAATTCATCTATGACGTCGCGCGTCAGGATTTTTACTTCCTTGAGGTCAATACACGGCTTCAGGTCGAGCATCCCGTCACCGAGGCCGTTTACGGCGTCGATCTTGTCGAATGGATGACCCGGCAGGCGGCGGGCGAATTCACGCCGCCGGCGCAGGAGGCGCTAAACGCAAGGGGCGCCGCGATCGAAGTGCGTGTCTACGCCGAAAATCCACAGGCGGATTTTCGGCCTTCGACCGGCGTCGTCACGCATCTTTCCTGGCCGGAAGGCGCACGCGTCGACGGCTGGATCGAGACGGGCGCCGAAGTCACGCCCAATTACGATCCAATGCTCGCCAAGCTCATCGTCCATGCAGATGATCGCGCCGGCGCGATCGAAAAAATGCGCAAGGCGCTTGCGCGGACCGAACTCTACGGCCTTGAGACGAATCTCGATTATCTCGGCGAGATCGTCGGCGCACGAGAATTCTCTACGGGAGAAGTTTCCACCGGCCTTCTGAAAAATTTTGCTTTCAAATCGCGCGCCATTGTAGTGGTTGCGCCCGGCGCGCAGACGAGCGTGCAGGACTGGCCGGGACGGCTGCGCCTGTGGAACGTCGGCGTGCCGCCATCCGGCCCGATGGATGAGCGCTCGCATCGGTTGGCGAACCGCATCGTCGGCAACGTCGAAGGAGCGGCGGCGCTCGAATGCGCCGTCGCGGGACCGACGCTGCGTTTTCATTGCGACGCCGTGATTGCGCTGACGGGCGCAAAGATGTCGGCGACGCTCGACGGCGCCGGCATCGCCTATTTTAAGCCGGTCGCCGTAAAGGCCGGGCAGACGCTCGCTCTGGGCGCGGTCGGTGGCCCGGGCCAGCGCGCCTATCTTGCGATTGCGCGCGGCGTCGATGCGCCGGATTTTCTCGGGTCGAAATCAGCTTTTTCTCTGGGCCGCTTCGGCGGCCACGCCACGGGCGTCCTGCGCGTCGGCGACGTGCTGAAGATCGCGAAGGCTCCGGCAGGCGAAACCAGCGCCGTGATGCCGGAGGAAATTCCGGAGTTCACGCACGAATGGGAAATCGAGGTGCGTTCCGGTCCGCACGGCGCCCCGGACTTCTTCACGCCCGCCGATATCGAAGATCTCTTTGCCTCACGCTACGAAGTTCACTTCAACAGCGCGCGCACCGGCGTGCGTCTGATCGGACCGCAGCCGCGCTGGGCGCGACCCGATGGCGGCGAAGCCGGACTGCATCCCTCGAATATCCACGATAATGCTTATGCCATCGGCGCGCTCGATTTTACCGGCGACATGCCGATCATTCTCGGTCCCGACGGACCGAGCCTTGGCGGCTTCGTCTGTCCCGCTGTGGTCGCGCGCCACGACCTCTGGAAGATCGGCCAGTTAACGCCAGGCGACGGCGTGCGCTTCGTTCCAGGAGACGGCTTCGAGGCGCCTGCGCCAAGCGCCACGATCGAAGCGACGACGCTGCCGGGCGGCAAATGTTTGCAAAGTCCCGTGCTCGACTGTCTCGACGATGGACCGGTGAGAGTTGTTTACCGCCGCGCCGGCGACGATTATCTGCTCGTCGAATATGGGTCGATGACGCTCGACATCGCACTGCGCCTGCGTGTCCATCTGCTCGCCGAAGCGCTCGCCGCGGCAAGGCTGGCTGGCGTCATCGATCTGACTCCCGGCATTCGCTCGCTGCAGATTCATTTCGACGGCGCAGCGCTTTCCGGCGTGCGGCTGATCGAGGTGCTGCGCGAAATCGAAAAGACGCTTCCGGCCGCGGATGATGTCGCGCTGCCTTCGCGCATCGTGCATCTGCCGCTGTCCTGGAACGATCCTTCGGTGCAGCTCGCAATGCGCAAATATCAGGAGCTCGTGCGACCGAACGCGCCCTGGTGTCCGTCGAACATCGAGTTCATCCGCCGTATCAACGGGCTTTTCTCGACCGACGCTGTGAGGGACATCGTCTTCTCCGCGGAATATCTTGTGCTTGGTCTCGGCGACGTCTATCTCGGCGCGCCGGTTGCGACCCCTGTCGATCCGCGTCATCGTCTCGTGACCACGAAATATAATCCGGCGCGCACCTGGACGCCGGAAAACGCGGTCGGCATCGGCGGCGCTTATCTCTGCGTCTATGGCATGGAAGGGCCGGGCGGTTATCAGCTTTTCGGCCGCACGATCCAGATGTGGAATTCGTGGCGTACGACGCGCGAATTCACGCCCGGCCATCCGTGGCTGCTGCGCTATTTCGACCGCATCCGCTTCTTCCCGGTTTCGGAACAGGAACTCATCGAAGCGCGGAACGCCTTTCCGCACGGCGCCTATCCGGTGACGATCGAGGAGACAACATTCTCCTATCGTGACCATGCGCGCTTCCTTGTCGAGAACGAGGCGAGCATCGCAGATTTCAAGGCGCGCCAGCATGTGGCCTTCGAGGAGGAGCGCGCCGACTGGAAGCGCAAGGGACTCGACAGCTTCGTCGCCGACGATGGCGCGTCGCAGGAGGCCGGCGAGGCGTTGCCGCCCGGCGCCGTGGCGATCAGCGCGCATATGACCGGCAACGTCTGGAAGGTGCTCGTCGAAGACGGCGAGCAGGTCGTGCGGGGACAGACGGTCGTCATCGTCGAATCGATGAAAACGGAGATGGACATTTTGGCGCCGGCGAGCGGGCGCATTGCGCAGATCCGTTGCCGGCCGGGGCGGACAGTGCGCATGGGCGAGAT
This sequence comes from Methylocystis sp., assembly GCA_050174515.1. Classification (GTDB taxonomy): domain Bacteria; phylum Pseudomonadota; class Alphaproteobacteria; order Rhizobiales; family Beijerinckiaceae; genus Methylocystis. The sequence continues at coordinate 5,045 of JBFXJV010000055.1, read as the reverse complement.
GGTCGCCGTTCTCGAAGAGGCGGACGGATGATCCCCGACATTCTCGACTTCGCCTCGCTCGAAGCCGGCTATCGCAGCGGCGCCTTCACGCCGCTCGATGTGGCGCAGGAAACTCTCTTGCGCATCGCCAGCGGCGATCCGGCTGTTTGGATTACGCGCCGTGCGGATGACGAAATCCTTGCAGACGCCCGCGCCCTCATGGCGCGCGGACCAGGCGGCGTCCTGTGGGGGCTTCCCTTCGCGGTGAAGGACAATATCGACGTTGCGGACCTGCCGACAACGGCGGCCTGTCCCGAATTTGCGTACACGCCCGACGTCGACGCGTTCGCCGTCGCACGGCTGAAAGAAGCCGGCGCGCTGCTCATCGGCAAGACCAATCTCGATCAGTTCGCCACAGGCCTCAACGGCACGCGCTCGCCCTATGGCGCGCCGCGTTGCGTCTTCAACAGCGACTACGTCTCCGGCGGCTCGTCATCCGGTTCGGCGGTCGCCGTGGCGCTGGGGCAGGTCGCATTCGCGCTCGGCACTGATACGGCCGGCTCGGGCCGCGTGCCGGCGGCCTTCAACAATATTGTCGGCGTCAAGCCGACGCGCGGACTCGTTTCGACAAGCGGCGTCGTCCCCGCTTGCCGCAGCCTCGACTGCGTTACTGTTTTCGCCACGACGGTCGGGGACGCCGATTGCGTGCGGCGCGCGATGCAGGCGGAAGATGCTGCGGATGCCTATTCGCGTGCGATGACGCCGCGCGCTTTGTCGCTTTCGCAATTTCACTTCGGCGTACTCTCGAAACCTCATCGCGAATTTTTCGGGGACGCCGAAACGGAAGCGCTTTACGACGGCGCCATTGCGCGGCTTGAAGCGCTCGGCGGCGTCGCGGCCGAAATCGACTATGCGCCCTTTCGCGATTGCGCCGCGCTGCTTTACGGCGGCCCATGGGTCGCCGAGCGGCTTGCCGCCATCAAGCTCTTCTTCGCGCAACATGCTGAGGCCATCGAGCCGACCGTGCGCGGCATCATCGCCGGCGCGCAGGGTAAGACGGCGGTCGACGCCTTCGAGGGCGCCTATGCGCTTGAAGCTTTCCGCAAGGCCACGGCGCGCGAATGGGCGAAGATGGATGTGCTTCTGCTGCCGACGGCGCCGACGATTTACAGCATCGACGCCTTGCGGCGCGCGCCCGTCGCGCTCAACAGCAATCTCGGCCTCTACACGAATTTCGTGAATTTGCTCGACTGCAGCGCGGTGGCGATACCCGCCGGCTTTCGCGGTGACGGCTTGCCTGCCGGCGTCACGCTGGTAGCGCCCGCTTTCGCGGACGATGCGCTCGCAGCGCTCGCCGACCGCCTCCACCGCGCCGCGCCGAGCGGCATGGGACGCGACAGAACCGCGCCTATGCCGACAGAGAGCGCGCTTGCTCCGCAGAATCAGTCGCTCGTCCCGATCGTCGTCGTCGGCGCGCATCTTTCCGGCATGCCGCTCAATGGTCAGCTGATCGATGGCGGTGGGGTGCTGCTGAGGACATGCCGCACGGCGCCCGACTATCGTCTGTTCGTGCTGCCCGGCGCGACGCCGCCGAAGCCAGGTCTGCTGCGTGATCCGGGATTTGCCGGCGAGGGACTCGAGGCGGAGATCTGGGGCCTGCCGCCGGCCGCTTTCGGCGCCTTTGTCGCCGCGATTCCCGCGCCGCTCGGCGTCGGGAAAATCACACTCGATGACGGTTCGGCGGAGAGCGGCTTTCTTTGCGAGTCGCATGCGCTTCGCCTTGCGGCGGAGATCACCGATCTCGGGGGCTGGCGCGCCTACATCGCCTCGCGATCAACATGAATCGAACAGCGACGCCCGTGAAGTCTCAGACACATTCGGAAAGCTATCCAGAGAAAATCCCGGAAGCTGCGCAGCGATTGCGCAGATGCACAAGTGCGCGGCTTGCCCGCGACAAACGCCACATTTCTGTCAGTCGAAAAACCGAAGCAAGGAGGGGCTCCTGATGAAAAGCATGCTCGCAGCAACAACCGCAATGGCGTTGATGTGGACAGCGGCTTCGGCCGCGGATTTGAACAAGAAGATGTCGATCGAGAAAGCGCCCCCGCCCCCGCCTTCATGGCTCAGCACGATGACCATCGACGGCTATATCGAAGGCGGCGTCGCCATCAATCCGGGTCAACCGTTCAACAAACTTAATTTTGGCGAGCTCTACACCGACCGCGCGAATACGCCGACCTTCAACGGCGTTCTTGTCACCGCCCAGCGCCCGCTCGACCCCAATGCGCCCGGTTACGACTTCGGCTTCAAGGTGGAGCTGCAGCTCGGTGAGGACATGCGTTACAATCATTATTACGGGATCTTCGATTACCTCATTCCGTCACGCACGCAGTTTGGCCCGACAGAAGCGCATGTGCTTGCCCATCTTCCCTGGGTGACGCCGATCAGCGAAGGCGGCGTCGACGTCAAGGCCGGAATGTTCGCGACCTACAATGGCGCCGAACCACTTTCCGCGAAAGACGCGCCGCTCTATAGCCATTCGCATATCTTCAATTTCGGCCCCTTCATTCACACCGGCGTGATGTTCGCCACACACGTCAGGAGCTGGCTTGACATCTATACGGGCGTGACATCTGGAGTGAACACCAGCATCGGATGGCCAGGCGACAATAATGCCGCCGCTTCCCTTTATGGCGGCGTTGGACTCAATCTGCTCGACGGCGACCTGACTGTTCTTGGCATGGTTCACCACGGACCGGAAAACGCCAGGCAGCTCGATCCCTATGGCGTTGGCTGGCCTGCATTTGTTGTCGGCGGCATTCCTGCAGCCTGCGCGTGCGACCCGAATACGGCGAACCGAACTTACACGAATGTTGTGACAACGTGGAAGGCCACAGAGAATCTGACGCTGACGACCGATATCGCTTATAATCGCGAGAGCGGCTGGAACACCATCACTGACCCGCTTACCGGCTTTACGAAGCCGCAGGGCGCCGACGCCTATGCGCTGGCGCAATATGCCTCCTACAAGATCAACGACATGTTCAAGCTCAACGGGCGCATTGAATATTATCGTGACAACAAGAACTTCTTCGTCGTCGGCTTTCCGGGCTATTTCGACCTCGTCAATCTCGGCCACGGCTTCCCATGTCCGTCCTGCATTTTCGCGGGCCCCGGCAATGTCGGCACGAGCTATCTCTCGCTCACGGCGGGCGTGACGATTACGCCGGACCTACCAAAAATGCCGATCTTGACCGGGCTCATCCTGCGCCCGGAAGTGCGTTGGGACACGACGGTCAACGGCACGGCGCCGTTCTTCGGTCCGAATGGCCGCAAGCGCTCGCAGGGCCTGGTCATGATCGACGCGATCGTCCCGTTCACGTTATTGCAGCCATAAGGTGACACCCGTGAAGCGTGATCTTTATTATAACGGTCACGCTTCTTAGAACCGGCTTGTAAAGACGAGTTCCTCTCTCGCATTTTCGAACCGCGCGCCTCATTGCGAGGGGCGTGCGCAATTCATGGGCGGCATTGGCGGTGAAGTGGCGGTGTCGAACGACGCCTGCGGCAAGCCAGTTCATCGCCTCATTGACGGCGTCAACCAGAGGCCTGATCTCGATCGGAAAATTGTCGGTCGCGAGGCGCTGCTCCAGTGAATTCATGTCGATATGCGCGGCGTCGTTCGCTGAGGCGCGCAAGGGCTTTAGTCCCTGACGCCCGGCGATCCAGGCGGTTCCCACAGACATGAAGGCCGTCACAATGACATAGACGCCAAGCCGTCGAAAATTTTCCGTGATAGAATACATAATATCCGATCCACTCAAACCGGCGCTTCTCCTTGCCGGCTACGCAAGCGTCAATCACGCCGCCCGGACCCTTGGGGTGTGTCAATCCGCCGTTAGCCGCCGCGTTCAGGCGCTCGAACACAAGCTGGGCGCATCTCTGTCTGAACGACATCCCGCGCCTCTGTTTTTCACGAGTGAGTGTTCGCCGCGAGCTGGACGCTGTTGACAAGTCGAACGCGCCAGCGTGACAACCCCGTCATGAGCCTTCTCTTAGCGACATTGGCGACGCTTGCCGGGACTTATATTTTGGTGGCCGTCGCCTTGGCCGTCATTCAGCGTAAGCTCCAATATTTCCCTGATCCTCATCTCACGCGACTCGCACAAAGCGGCCTGGAAGGCGGAGAAGATCTGCGCATTCGAACCGCGGACGGAGAAACGCTTGTCGCTTGGCATTTTCCGCCGAGAAATGGTCGGCCGCTAATTCTCTATTTTCATGGCAACGGCGGCGCGCTTATTGATCGCGTCCCCCGTTTCCGCCTGTTTCTCGATAGAGGTTACGGTCTTCTCGCCGTTTCCTATCGCGGCTATGGCGGCTCGACCGGTTCACCAACGCAGGCCGGCTTGATCCGAGACGGCGAAGCTGCGTATCGTGAAGCTCGGGCGATTGGCTATAACAATCGCCGGATTATTCTGATGGGGGCGTCGCTTGGCACGGGCGTCGCAATTGCGCTCGCCGCTACCCATGCCGCCGCAGCAATCGTCCTCGAAGCGCCCTATTTGTCGGCGCTGGACATTGCCCGCACGCTCTACCCGATATTTCCGGTCAACTGGTTGATGCTCGATCGCTTCCGTTCCGATCTCGCGATCCGTCACGTCCATATTCCTGTGCTTATGTTACACGGAGAGAAGGACGAAGTCATTCCGATGAATTCGGCCAGAAGCCTGTTCGCGCTCGCCAATGAGCCGAAGACATTTGTGAGCGTGTCGGGCGGCGACCACCTCGTTGTAGACCTCCCCGATGTCTTTCCCCGCGTGTGCGAATGGATCGATGCGCAAGCCTCGACAACTCATCCTTGACGCCAACGATCCTAGCGCTGCGCGGCGCTTTCTCATGTCAGGCCCAGGATCGCCTTTGTTTCCAGAAATTCGGCAAATGCATAGTCGCCCCATTCTCGGCCATTGCCGGAGGTCTTATAGCCACCGAAAGGCGCCATCAAATCCATGGGCGCATTGTTTAGGTTCACTTGGCCCGCCCGTAGACGCGAAGCGATCTCTCGCATT
>JBFXJV010000054.1:0-12752 GCA_050174515.1 Methylocystis sp. | reverse complement strand
CGCTACAGCGCCGCGATGACGGCGATTTCGATCTTGTAGGCCGGCGAGACGAGCTTCGCTTCGACGGTGGCGCGCGCGGGCGGATTGGCCTTATCGACCCATTCGTCCCAAACGCCGTTCATCTCCGCGAAGGACGAAATATCGGCAAGATAGATCGTCGCCGAGAGGATATTCGCCTTGGCGCTGCCGGCTTGGGCGAGAAGCGCGTCGATCTGCGCGAGAATTTCGCGGGTCTGATCGGCGACCGATCCGCCCTTGGTCTTGTCGGCCACCTGGCCGGCCGTATAAACCGCATTGCCGCGCACGACCGCCTGGCTCATGCGCGGACCCGCGCCGATCCGTTTAATGTTGCTCATCTCGCCTCCTTCAATGCCGCGCTGGCATAGAGCGCGCCGCGAAAAAATGGAACCCGGCTCCTGCGTCGAGCGCGCGGCGAACTCTCGACGCGGGCAGGGCCGGCGCATGAGGAGGGCGCAGGAACCGATTCAAGAGGCGCCCTGCAGAACCGCATGCGGCGGTCGGCGCGATCGCCCAGTTTTTCGCCGCGGCCACGGGATTGCCCGTCTCTTCCGTCGAGGTGAACGCGGGTCTGGACAAGTCGCGGCGCGCTTTCTATAAGCCCCGACACATCGCGTCCGCGCGAGCCCAGGTAGCTCAGTTGGTAGAGCATGCGACTGAAAATCGCAGTGTCGGTGGTTCGATCCCGCCCCTGGGCACCAGCCATTTTTACGAATTGTTGCGATAATCTACTATCATCATATACTTGCGATAGGCGCGACACACCCGTGCGTCTCCGATTCTGCGCCCCGATATCCTGCGACTTGCTGTCTCTGCCTTGCTGGTGCCTTGCTAGAACGGTGCTCGAACGCTACCCTTTTTCTCGTTTCGAGTGACGTCCTTCCAGCCAAATTGGAGGAGGCATGCGCGACAAAATCACTAAGCGATCGGTCGATGCAATCGAGCCTGGGCTGCGCGACACGTTCCTGTGGGACACCGAGATTCCTGGATTTGGCTGCAAGGTCACCCCTAAGGGAGCCCGCATCTATGTCTTGCAATATGGGCGAGCTGGTCGCGACTATCGCGTCACCATCGGACGCCACGGCGTCGAATTTACAGCCGAGCAGGCGCGCAACGAGGCACGCCGTCTACGTGGTCTAATCGCCTCTGGCGGAAACCCAGCTCTCGAACGAACGCGAGATCGCTCCGAGCCGACCGTCGCCGCGCTCGGACAGCGTTATATTGATGAATATGCTCGACCGCATAAGAAGCCTTCAGGACTTGCTCAGGATCGACGAAACCTCGACAATCACATCATCCCGCTGATCGGCTCACTCAAAGTCTCAGAGGTCGAGCGCCAAGACATTGCGCGCGTCATGCGGGATGTGGCTGCAGGTAAGACCGTGAAGGACGAGAAGACGAAACTTCAGGGCAGGCGCATTGTGCGCGGTGGCGAAATCGTCGCCAACCGCGTTCAAGCGCTCCTATCGAAAATGTTCGAACTGGCCGAGGATTGGAAATTTCGTCCTCCGAATTCCAATCCGTGCCGCGGGGCCAAGCGCTTTGCGGAACACAAGATAGAGCGTTACCTGTCGTTCGATGAATTTGCCCGTCTGGGAAAGGCGTTGGCCGCAGCCGAGGAGGGACGCCTCGTGCCCGATGTTCAACGTATGCCAAGCGAACCCCAAAAAAGTCGCAACGGCGGTTGTAAGAAACGTCCGAAGCCGCGTTCACAGAATGCACATGCCGTCGCTGCGATTCGACTGTTGCTGCTCACGGGATGCCGACTCGGCGAAATTCTGGAACTGCAATGGTCAAACGTCGATCTCGAACGACGTTTACTACTCCTTCCTGACAGCAAAACTGGGGCAAAGACCGTTTATCTTTCAGAAGCGGCGCTGACGGTTCTAGCACGCGTTGAGCGGATCGAAGGCAATCCGCATGTTTTTCCAGGCAAGCGGCTATCGGAACCGCTTCGATCTATACGGAAACCATGGGAACATCTTTGCAAGGCTGCGCAGCTCCAAAATATCCGGCTGCACGATTTGCGGCACAGTTTCGCGAGCATCGGCGCTGCTAACGGTCTCAGCCTCCCTATAATTGGCGCGCTGCTCGGCCATTCGCAACCGAACACCACCGCGCGTTATGCTCACCTTGCTGCGTCCCCACTTCATCAGGCCGTGGACGCCATCGGCAAGCAAATCGCGGGCGCGATGAATCGATTGTCTTAACTACTTGCCGACAGCCGCTCGCTGCTCTCGAGACTTGAGTGCAGTTAATGTTTTCTCTAACGACATCGCTTCCGGCATGCCCTGTTACAGAGCAATCACTTATTCTGGTAACCACCCGAGAGAGTGAGAGCTTGGACCGATTTCCATGACGGGTTGAGGACCGGGAGAGAGTTTCCCGGCGCCCGTCATGGAGACGGACCATGACTCAGGTGGAATTTCTGGACGCCGCGCGTGGACACGACGGCGGCTACAAGGTGGATGCGAGCCGCGGCGCGCGGATTGGACGCGTGTCCTCTGAATGGTTCTCGCGGCCCGCGGATGAGCGGTATCTGTCGCTGTCGGAGCTGTTCGCGGCCGTGGACGGCCGGACCGAGCATAGCCGAACGCGGACGGTAGAGAGCGCTGCGATCCGCGTCGAAGCCAGACGCGACGATTCCGATAAGCTTGCGCTCTTGCTGCCTGATACCGATGCGCCAATCGCGCCGACGCATTGGAGCTTCGGCCAGCTTGCGGGTCTCGCCGGCGCGCCGGCGACCTATCTTCGTCAGCTTCCTGCGCCGCTCGCCGGCATCAATCTGCAATATGGGCTGAGCTCGCATCGCGCCGAGCAGGTCAAGACGCTCGAGATCGACGACGGCCGCGTTGAGCTGCGTGCAGTCACCGGTCCCGACTATGGCCGGATTTACGATCATGAACTCGTATCCGCAGTTCAGCGGATCGCAGGTAATGGGACCGGAGACACGCGTTGGAAAGTCCCCGGCGTGCTCGACTGGTCGACCGGAATCTACAACCCCAATGTTGATGTGACGCAGGAAACGACAACGCTGTACGCTTCCGACCGTGACGTCTTCCTCTTCCTCGTCGACGATCTGAACCCGATCGAGGCCGGCCGTCTGCCTGACGGGTCGCCCGATCTTTTCTTTCGAGGTTTCTACTGCTGGAACTCAGAAGTCGGCGCGAAGACGCTAGGCATTGCAAGCTTTTATCTTCGAGCCGTTTGTCAGAACCGCAATCTTTGGGGCGTCGAGGATTTCCAGGAGATCACGATTCGTCACTCAAAATATGCCGCGTCGCGTTTTGCGCATGAGGCGGCGCCGGCGCTGACGCGCTTCGCCAATTCCTCGCCGAAGCCCTTTATCAATGGCGTCAAGGCTGCGCGGGAACGGATTGTCGCCCACAATGACGATGATCGCGTCGAATTCCTGCGCAAGCGTGGCTTCTCGAAAGCAGAGACCGCGAAGATCATCGACACCGTGCTCAGAGAGGATGGCCGAAAGCCAGAAAGCGTTTTCGACTTCGTTCAGGGGATCACCGCGATCGCGCGGAGGAAGACGCATCAGGACGCAAGGCTCGATCTCGAGACGCGTGCAAAGAAACTGTTCGACCGCGCGGCGTAATTCCAGCCGTACTGGCGCCGCAGTGGCAAGCGCTGTCAGCGGCAGCCGTTGCTGCTCTTGCCCTCAACTCCGTGATGTCCCGGCGTCGCCTTCAAAGTCAGAGGGCGGCGCTGCGCTTCGTGACGGGTTCGATGTCGAGAGAGAGGCTCCCGGCCGCCCGTCGCGGAGTTCATTCCCATGGCCAAGTCGGCTCAGAAAATTCAGCTCAGCGCCTCGCGCGATATTCCCTTCAGCAAGCTGGTCCTGTCTCAAGCGAACGTCCGCCGTATCAAGGCTGGCGTCTCGATCGAGGAACTCGCGGAGGATATCGCCCGTCGCACGCTCCTGCAGAGCATCACCGTGCGACCTATCATCGATGATCAGGGCGTCGAGACTGGCATGTTCGAAATTCCCGCTGGCGGGCGCCGCTATCGCGCGCTGGAGCTGCTGGTGAAGCAGAAGCGCCTGGCGCGCAACGCCCCCATCCCCTGCGTCATTCGTTTGGAAGGAACCCCTGAGGAAGACAGCCTCGCTGAAAATATCCAGCGCGCGCCCTTGCATCCCCTAGATCAGTTCCGGGCTTTTCTGACCTTGCGCGAGAAGGCCCAAAGCGAGGAGGAGATCGCCGCCGCCTTTTTCGTCAGCGTCGCCGTCGTGAAGCAGCGGCTGCGGCTTGCCTCCGTGTCCCCAAGCCTTCTCGACATCTACGCCGAGGACGGCATGACGCTCGATCAGCTCATGGCCTTTACCGTCAATCCTGATCATGAGCGTCAGGAGCAGGTCTGGGAGGCGATCCAGCGCTCCTACAACAAGGAAGCCTATCAAATCCGCCGCCTTCTCACCGAAGGCGCGGTGCGGGCTTCAGACAAGCGCGCGCAATATGTCGCCGAAGACTATCTCGCCGCCGGCGGGCCTATCATGCGCGACCTTTTCCAGAGCGATGACGGCGGCTGGTTACAGGATGTCGCCCTACTTGAACGGCTGGTCGCCGAAAAGCTGGCGCGCGACGCCGAGCCCATTCGGGCGGAAGGCTGGAAATGGATCGAGACGGCGATCGACTTTCCCTACGGCCACACCTATGGACTCCGTCACCTTCAGGGTGAACGCCAGCCATTGAGCGACGAGCGAGCTGCGACCCGCGAGTCGCTTCGTCTCGAAGCCGATCAGCTTGAAGCCGCCTATTCGGAAGCGGACGAAATCCCCCAAGAAGTTGACGCGCGCCTTGGCGAGATCGAGGCGGCGCTCGAAGCGATGGAAGACCGCCCGGTTATTTACGCGCAGGAGGATATCGCCCGCGCGGGCGTCTTTGTCAGCATTGATGGATCTGGACGGCTGCGGGTCGAGCGCGGCTACGTCCGCCCCGAGGACGAAGCGCAAAGCGAGGAGCCCGAAGCATCAATCGCCGGAAGCGAGATCGAAGAAGCCGCTGGCGCGGGTTCGACTGCGGCCGTCACGCCTCATCCCGACGCATCCGATGGCGATGACGCTGTTCGAAAGGGCCCAGCGGAAGACAAGGAAGACGAAGGCGTTAGGCCGCTACCAGATAAATTGCTGACCGAACTGACCGCCTATCGCACGCTGGCGCTGCGCGAAGCGCTCGGCAATGAGCCGGACATCGCCTTCCTCGCCGCGCTTCACGCCATCTGTCTGCGGCTGTTCTATCGCTACGGCTCCGACACCTGCCTGGAGATCGAGGCAAAGAATGTTTGTTTCGGCGCACAGGCGCCAGGACTCTCGGATACTCCGCTTGCAGCGAAGGTCGACGCGCGTCATTTCGACTGGTCGCAGCAGCTCCCCGCCGAGCAGCAAGACCTGTGGGATGTGCTCTCGACCTTTGACTCCGACGCGCGTCAGCGACTCTTCGCACATTGCGTCTCCCTGACGGTGAACGCCGTGCACGAGCCCTGGAGCCGACGGCCGCGCGCTATCGCCCACTCCGATCGTCTGGCGGCGTCGCTTTCCCTCGACATCGCAGCAACGGGGTGGACGCCAACGGTCGACAATTTCCTCGGCCGCGTCACCAAGGCGCGGATGGTCCAGGCGGTTCGCGAAGCGAAAGGCGCCGACGCTGCCCGGCGCATCGAGGGGCTGAAGAAGGGCGACATGGCGCAAGCAGTGGAACAGCTTCTTTCCGGAACGAACTGGCTTCCTGAGCCGCTACGCACGCCCGGAAATCCGCTGAATGTTTCGGCGCAAGCATCTTCCGATGCTGCCGGTCCGGAAGACTCCGCGGCCGTCGAACAATCGGCGGCGATCGAAAGCGAATCGGCCATCGACGAATGCACGCCCAAGGACGATGCTGATCAGGCGTCGGTCGACGGCCCCCAGGGCATCGCCGCCGAGTAGACCTCCCCGAGGCCGATAACGAGGGGCTCGCCAGAGATGGCGGGCCCCTTTTCTCTTGGAGGCTGAATCAGTGACAAGCTCGGTTGCCTCGGAACTGGCGCGCCGCCTCGCGCAAGAGGCTGAGGCGGTCTGCCGCCTATATTTATCGAACGGTCGTCGCTCAGGCGGCTACTGGCTCGTCGGCGACATCAACAATACGCCCGGCCGCTCGCTTTTTGTGCGCTTGAAAGGCGACGCATATGGAAAGACTGCCGCCGGCAAATGGGTGGATGCGGCGACGGGCGAGCACGGCGATTTGCTCGACGTCATCCGCATCCGAGGCAATTTGAGCAATTTCGGCGACGTGCTCGACGAGGCGCGGCGCTTGTTGAACAGCGAGCGATGCGGCGCAACGCCCACGTCGAGAAACCCTGCTTCGCTCTCTCCAACCGGCTCTCCCGAGTCGGCGTGCCGATTGTTCCATATGTCGCGCCCGATCGCGGGCACGCTGGCGGAAACCTATCTCAGACATCGCGGCATCACGGCCTTTCTCGAAACAAGCGCGCTTCGCTTTCATCCGCGCTGCTACTACCGCCCCGATCGACACGCGCCGACGCAGACCTTTCCGGCGCTGATCGCCGCTATCACCGACACCTCGGGCGCTATCGTCGGCGTTCAACGCACTTGGCTCGATCGGTCTGGCCAGGACAAAGCAGCGATCGAAACGCCGAGGCGGACCATGGGTCAGCTGCGCGGTCATGGCGTCAGGTTCGGATCCGTCGACGACGCTATGGCGGCCGGCGAAGGCGTCGAGACCATGATGTCGCTTCGGTGCGCACTACCGCGCCTGCCTATGATGGCGGCGCTCTCCGCCAGCAATCTGGCGGGCCTGTCGCTCCCGCCGACTTTGCGCCGCCTCTACATCGCGCGCGACAATGACGCCGTCGGAGACGATGCAACAGACCAACTCGCGCAACGCGCTTCATCAGCCGGCATTGAGACAATCGTGCTGTCGCCGGTGCTTGCCGACTTCAACGACGACCTCCGCCTTCTCGGCATCGCCGAACTTCTTGCGGCGCTGCGAACGCAGCTCGCTCCTGAAGATGTCGTTCGCTTCACGCCGCCAATTTCAGCGCACAGCGCGGTCCGCTGATCGACGGTCCAATCCGGACGGCGCAATCGAAAATATGCTCGTGGCGATCTTGATCGCCGAAAGGGCCGCGCCTGCGGCCTTCAAGAGGGCTGGGTCCTGCGGCAAGCGATCCGGCGCCGCAACGGCGGACAACGACTATTTTCCGCCGCGCCCTCAAGGGGCGCTTTGCAGCGCGAAACAAAATAGCCGCCGCCCGCCATCCTCCGCTGCGCTACGGCCGCTGCGCGGTGCGCGCCGGCTCTTGCTTGCCGCTTCGCACGCCCATGAAGGCCGCGAAGGGCGCGGCCAATCCAGCAAAGAGCAACACCATGACAGTCCATTCCGATGATTTGCGCTCGGCTTCGTCGCTCTCGACGTCCCCAACGGGGCGCGTTCTCACCGAGTTGCAGCTCTATGGCTTTCGTCCCTTCGAGGGCGAACCCGACCCTCGGCAATTGCCGGAAGCGCAGTCTATCGCCGGCGCGGTCGCGGACATCTTCGACGCGCTCGTCTCGACGTTGTCAGACACGCGTCTCGAACCGGATATCGAAGATCTGCTGTGGTCGACGGTCAATATCTTTCATCACGCCGTGCTGCGGACCGAACGTGCGCAGGGCGACAATGAAGCCGCCCAAAAGCGCAGCCAGAAAGAGCAGGACGGCTCCGAAATCCGTTCTGTCGAATTGGAGCGTCTGATCGCCGAAGGCGTCACGCTCATCGAGCGCCGCGACAGCATGGAGCTTTTCCGCGACGAGGCCGCCGATCAATTCGAGCGCCATACCGGCTCGGCCTGGCGACCCCGGTCGGGCTCCAAGGTCAATCACCGCGCTTTGACCTCCGCGATGATCGACAGCCGCGATTTTATCGCCGCCAAACGTCGCGCCGATTCCGACGCACTTCTTCCCCCCGGTCCAAAAATCGCATTTACCGGCGGACTCGATTTCAACGATCATCGGGCAATCTGGGATCGTCTCGACAAGGCTCTCGCGAAACATCCCGATATGGCGCTATTGCACGGCGGATCGCCTAAGGGCGCCGAACGCATCGCCGCCTGCTGGGCCGAGAACCGCGCGGTTCCGCAGATCATCTTCAAACCCGACTGGAAGCGTCACGCCAAGGCTGCGCCGTTCAAGCGAAACGACCACATGCTGGCGACGCTGCCAATCGGCGTCATTGTCTTCCCCGGGTCAGGCATCTCCGCCAATCTCGCCGATAAGGCGCGAATGCTCGGCATCCCGGTATGGAAATTCATCGACGGCGGCGCGTCAGCGCGTCAGATCGACCCTTGATGCGGTGGTCAATCTTCGCCGATTGGTTGATTGGCGCGCCTTTCAATGCGGCCAGCATGTCGAGCACGGGGCATGATGGCGCGGGGTCGCCCGAGCAGCGGGAGACTGTCTCGGCCAGAATACTCTCAAGTCGGGCGAGGTCGGCTAGCTTCGTACGAACTTCGTCGAGATGCGCTTGCGCAATCTCTCTTACCTCGGCGCAGGACGCGCGGGACGGTTCGGCGAGCGCCAGAAGCGCGCGGATTTGCTCGATGCTGAATCCCAGCTCGCGAGCGCGGCGAATAAAGGCCAGCCGTCGGAATTGGCCGTCCTCATAGACGCGGCGCCCACTCGCCGTCCGCGCCGGCGACGGCATGAGCTCGATGCGCTCGTAATAGCGCACAGTTTCGAGATTGACGCCGGTCGCCGCCGCAAGCCGCCCAATGGTGAAAGGCTGCATATTTCGCTTGCACCCGTAGTTGCTACGGGTTGCAGAATAGCCCTTATGTCGAGAAAGGGCGAGCCAAGCTATGACCGTCAACCACGCCGCACAAAAAGGCGTCCCCGACGCTCCGTCTTCCTCCGTCGCGCCAGCGACGCCGAAATGGTTCGCAGCCTTTGGACTTGTCGCGGGTCTCGGCGCGGTCGTGGCGTCGTCGTGCTGCGTCATTCCCCTCGGCTTAGTCGCTCTCGGCGCAGGCGCGGGCGTGCTGGGCGGACTCGAAGCGATCGCGATGTGGCGCGCTCCTCTGCTCTCTGTCAGCGCCCTGGCGCTTGTCGGGGGCTGGGGAGCGTGGTGGTTGAAGCGTCCCGTCGCCTGCGCTTCCGGAGCAAGCTGCGGATCGCCCACGCGCTCACGCGCGACGTTAGCGCTGCTTCTCTGCGCGTCGACGGCCGTACTCGCGGCAGCAAGTTGGAGCTATATCGACCCAATGCTGCTCAAGCTTTTTAGAGGCCGCTGAATGCAACTCGTCTCGACCATTACTTGCCCGTCCTGCGGACATAGATCAGCGGAAATGATGCCGACTGACGCTTGTCAGTTCTTTTACGAATGCAAGGCTTGCGGCGCCCTCCTCAAGCCAAAGGCGGGGGATTGCTGCGTGTTCTGCTCCTATGGCGACGTTCCGTGCCCCCCGATTCAGGAAGCGAGAGAGCAGGGCCGCGCCGCCGGATGTTGTTCTGGCGCGTGAGAAGCGGCTTCATGGCATGTTCCCTGCGATACTGCCGGACAGGCGGGGAACAGACATGCGGTGCAACAAGGCGGCGGTGTTCAGCGGCGGAGCAGTCATCGGAACTGTTGGTGGCCTAATCGGCCTGGGCGGGGCAGAATTTCGTCTCCCTCTGCTGATTGGCGCATTTGAATTCCCCGTGCTCGAAGCCGTCATCGTCAACAAGGCGGCGAGCCTCGTGGTCGTCGCCTCGGCGTTGCCGTTTCGGGCGGCGGCGGTTCCCCTACGTGAGGTCGCCGTGCATTGGCCGATCGTTCTCAACCTGCTCGCAGGAAGCCTCGTCGGCGCATGGCTAGGGGCTGGCTGGGCGACCAAGCTTAAGTCGGCGACGCTCTTTCGGGTGATTGCCATCCTGCTCGTCAGCATCGCCGCGCTGCTGGTGTTGGGTCACGATCTAGACGCGGGCGGGCAGCCTTTCGCAAGCGGCGGGCTTCAATTCATCGCGGGCGTGGCGGCGGGCTTCGTCATCGGCGTTGTCGCTTCGCTCCTTGGCGTGGCGGGCGGCGAGCTGCTCATACCGGCTCTGGTGCTCCTGTTCGGCGTAGACATCAAGCTGGCGGGAAGCCTCTCGCTCGCGGTCAGCCTGCCGACGATGATTGTCGGATTCACGCGCTACAGCCGGGACCGTAGTTTCGCGGTTTTGCGACAAAGCCGCACCTTCGTCCTCGTGATGGCGTTCGGCTCCATTGTGGGGACTTTTGTCGGCGGGCGACTGCTAGGCATAATTCCGGGACCTATCTTGCTGCCGCTGCTAGCGACAATTCTCGTCATCTCAGCGGTGAAGGTGTGGCGGCACAAATCGGCGAGCACGTAGGCTACGATTTCATTGCAAGATCGGCTACGGTTCGAAATGCGTCGTGGCGGCGGTGGGGCGCATCTGCATGACCATGTCACGGGAATCGCCATGCTTAGTCTCATATTCATCAGCATTGTCGTATTGGCCTGCTCGGCGCGACTCCTGTTCGCTCTTACTGTTCATGCGCTTCCTTTTTTCGTCGGTGCGAATTCGGCGCTAGTCGCGTATCAAAGCGGAGTGGGGACCACGGGCGCGTTGTTGGCCGGCGTGATCGCCGCCGCACTTACGCTCGGTTTGGCGCAGCGCATTTTTGCGGCAACGCATTCCCCCGTGAGCCGGGCGCTCATCGCATCTATTTACACAATGCCAGCTGTCGTCGCCGGCTATCATGCCGCTCTTGGCCTCTCGCGTTTGACGGCGACATCTTCTGAATGGCGGCAAGCGTTTGCGGTCGCTGGCTCGATCGTGCTGGGGGCGATTGCGTGGTCACGTATTCGCCAAAGTGCAGAGCGCACTAACTGACCGGAGACAGCGCAGCTTGTCTTGGTCTCTGCGCCCCACTAGCGAATCGCACTTGTGCAACTTTGCCGTCTTCCATAGATGCAGGGAGTGGTCTGCGTCATGCTCTAAGGCGACTTATTCGAGCCTCGCTGTGTCGCCGGGCGTTCGAGAATCTCCTGACGGCGATGCATCCGATCGCCAGCTCCATTACCTTTGTTCTCGGCAAATATGTTGGAAGCGACCCATTCCTGACGCCCCGCGCCTTTTCGTGCGCGGCAGCTTCTTTTCGCCCGCCTTGAATTCTGCCGGTCTTGTGCTTTTGCCCTCTCGTTGGCGAAGTCATTCCTAGAGGTTGCAGTCTGGCCAGCTACGACCATCACGACCTCTCTTATGGCTTCATCTGCCCGAAGACCGGCTGCGCCTCGATCGCCATAGCCGCAACAGCATAGGCGCAACTTTCTTCCCCTGACGCCTACGGCGTCATTCCTCGCGAAGCAAGAAAGCCGCGCCCATGCCGTCCTCCGCTTCGCTGCGGCCCTGGGGGGTGCGTCGACGAGTCGCCTTCGGCTGCGAAGCGCCATCGAGGCCGCGATGGTCGCGGGCTCGAAGACAGCAGAACCTAAGGAGACTGAACATGGCGAACATCGGCTCTTTCAAGAAGTCCGGCAACGAATTCCTCGGCGAGATCGTGACGCTCAGCGTCCAGGCCAAAGGCGTCCGCATCGTTCCGGAAGCCAATCGTTCGAACGACAATGCGCCGAGCCACCGCGTCTTTGTCGGCCGCGCAGAAATCGGCGCCGCCTGGTCCAAGCGCTCGAACGAGGGTCGCGACTATCTCTCGGTCAAGCTCGACGATCCGAGCTTCACGGCTCCGATCCACGCTAATCTCTTCGACGACGAGGATGGCGACGGCTACTCGCTAATCTGGTCGCGGGGTCGCAAACCAAATGGCGACTGAACGCCAATGCCCCGCCTGAGACATCGGGCGGGGCAGTCCTTCACTTTCGGATAAGTCACGCTTTGGCGCATGATTTTCCACTTGCTCGCGCTGTTTTCTTCGGAGCCTTTGACTCCCGTCGCTTCGCGCTACCTTTCGACCGCCCGCGCGCATTGCCCTCAAGGCGTTGCTCTTCTTCTGCGCGCGCTTCGTCATCCGGGGCGACAAGTGAAACATGATCGACGCCTAGAGCGAGCGCGATTTCATAAAGACTCACAATCGTTGGATTTCTGCGACCGCGCTCGAGACCGCTCAAATATTGCTGGGTAAATCCCGACTGTTCGGCAAACTTCTCTTGCGTCAGGCCTTTCTCCAGCCTGATTCTTCGCACGTTCCGTCCGACCAGCCTCCGCATATCCATGGGGACAGGCTGGACCGACACACACTTTGAGGTTTATCCACTATGTTATGTATTTACGCCTCAATTTCGCGCGAGACGATCGCGGGAAAGATTGGCTAGAGTAAAAATCCAATGTTCCCGGAATCGGAAACCGTGCCGCACACCAAAGTCAGCTCAATCGCCGACGTCGCGCCCACTGACAACCACGTGGTCGACTACGACCGCGCGCATTCGATCATTTATCTGCGATTGCTAGACGCCGCTAAGGAAGGGGCCGCCTGGGAGGAGGTTTCGAAGATCGTCCTTGGAATCGATCCGGAACGTGAGCCAGAACGCGCGAAGCGCGCCTATGATACGCACCTTCAGCGTGCGAAATGGATGACGACGAGCGGCTACAGGGACTTTCTCGACGGGTCGCCGTGAATGGTTCTTTGGGCCGAGTTTTGCAGCGCTAAATTGATATGGTTCGGTCAGGACGCCATTGGGAAGGTGATGTAACGGCCGTTCGCCGAGATCGATGACGCCGTAGTGCCGGGATGTCTTAGACAATTTATCGACAA
>JBFXJV010000053.1:0-12850 GCA_050174515.1 Methylocystis sp. | reverse complement strand
GCGAGACCATGTTCACCTGCGCGCCGATCTTTTTCGCATAGACCTGTTTCGGCGCTTCCGGATCGGAAAGATCGAAG
Source organism: Methylocystis sp. (assembly GCA_050174515.1). GTDB lineage: Bacteria > Pseudomonadota > Alphaproteobacteria > Rhizobiales > Beijerinckiaceae > Methylocystis. Next base: position 12,773 of record JBFXJV010000053.1, on the reverse strand, counting down.
AGCCGCGCCGTGCCGTCCATGAAGGTGTTGACCCAGAGCGACGACGCGTCGGACGAAATCGAAATGTCGACCGGCAGCGGAATCTTCGACGGATCGCCAATGTCGGCGACGGCCTTCGCCTGCCATTCGTTCTTGTCGTCCTGTTTGATCAGGTAAAGTTTGGAAGTGAGCGCGCCGGCGGTGATCGCCCAATTGGCTCCGGGCTTCAGCGCCCATCGGATTTCGAGCGGCGCGCCGGGGACCGAAAAGACTTTCAGCGGCTTCATCGCCTTCAAATCCCACATCACCATCGTGTTCCCGAAATTCTTCATCGCGGAATCGTCCTGGATGAGCTGCGAGAGATCCATCATGTAATTGGTCCAGCCCGTGAAGCTTGACGTCAGCATGCGGTTTTGGGCCGGATTGATGGCGATGTCGTAGCCATAGCCGTCGCCGCCGTCATTAAGCGGCATCGGCGTCGTCGTGACGAGCTCGCCGGCGTTGTTGTAGGTGATCAACCCGGTGACACCGCCGTGATCCTTCTTGTTCGAGAGGGCCTGCACCAGCATGCGGCCGGGCAGCGCGTAGAACGTATGCGGGCCGACATAGCCCGTGCTCTCGGCAAGATTGTCGATGGTCTTGACGAGCTTCGGCGTCGACGGGTCGGAGCCCACGTCGAAAATGAAGATCTTGCTGTCGTCGAGACGGCCCGCCCAGACATATTTGCGGTCGTCGGTGAAGCCCATGTGATGGGCTTCGCCGCGACCTCCGACGGAAATCGTGTGAATCACTTTGCCATAAGTCGCTGAGCCGGGAATGACGTCGATCGTGACGAGCTTGTCGGATCCGTCGCCGACTCCCTTCTCGCCGAGCGTCCAGACATGGAGATATTGCTCCTGCCCTTTGATCAGACCGGTCATGAAAGGCGAGTTGCAGGTTTCATCGGCGACGGCGGGCGCGAGCGCCCAAGCCAATGCAAGCGCGCAGACGGCGGCGCGAGACGGCAAGCTCTTCATTTGAACCGTTCTCCCTTGTTGATCGAACCCCGGTCAGCTGTGGCAGGGTCTATGATCGTCCTGATTTCGCTGATCCGGTTCGCTGGAAAGCCTCCTTGCGCCGCATGTTCTCTGATCGCATCGGCGTCTTCGGCGATGTAAACGCAATAGAGCTTGTCGTCGGTGACATAGCTCTCGATCCATTGCGTCCGCGGGCCGAGCGCGCGCAGGACCGCGCAAGAGCGCTGCGACACCGCCTGAAGATCGGCTTGCGTCATCTGGCCTGCGCCGGGAATGTCGCGTTCGATGATGAATTTCGGCATCGTCTTTCTTCCTACCTAGCGCCATTTATGATATGACCGGTCGTCTCATTTCGCGGCAAATGAGTTACGCCTTGAAGTAGCCGTTGAGCAACATGTCGCAGAACTGCGTCAGCGGACGCACCGAGCGCTCGATCTTCATACGCAGCAAAGCGCCCTGCCAGACGTTGACGAGAAGGTCGGCCATTTCTTTCGCGTCCATGTCCACGCGGAAACTGCCTTCGCGCTGGGCGCGGGCAATCCCCTCGCGCAGTTTGTCGCGATAGCGATGCACCGCCTGACGCAACGACGTCTGGCAGAGTTCGCTCGTATCGCCAATCTCGCCGATGAGATTGCCAAGGAGGCATCCGCCCCTGAAATCATGGCGTTCGGTCTCCTCGATCAGTTCGTCGAAATAGCCCTTGAGCGCGACTTCGGCTGTGACGTCGGGTCGAAGCAGATGCGCCTCGAGCCGCTGGATGAACGGCTCGATGTAGTGTTTGACCACCTCTGCACTGAAGGCTTCTTTGCTCTCGAAATAATTGTAAAAGGAGCCTTTGGGCACGCCGACGCTCTGCACCAACTCCTGTAGCCCGGTGCCGTGGTAGCCCTGTTCCATCAGGAGAGCGACTCCACGGTCCAGGAGTTTCCCTCTCAGCTCTTTTACGTCGCGTCGGCTCATCGCACTATAATATGACCAGTCGTCTTAGTTTGGCAAGAGGGGCGCAAGACGGCCGCTCGCGCGCCAATCCGAATGGATGAAAAGCGCGATGAACCCAGTTTGCTGAGGCCGAGGCTTAGTCCGCCGCGCGCATCGCCGGCATTTCTTCGCGGCGACTCATTCACGTTGCGCATTGGGCCGCATGATGGCGCAAATCGAGCGAAAAACGCTGATGCGCAGCCTCGCATTCGCCCCGAAGACGCGTCGCGTATTTTGTCTTTGCCCAGCTGACTCGCAACGGCGTATAGATTGGTAACGACGTGATTCGCGTCGCCGTCCGTATCCTTCCAGACGTTGCGTAATGCGTCCGCCTCGCTTGGCGCCCACGATTAAGACTTTGGGCCGCGTTTGAGGCGTAAGTGAAGGTTTATTAACCAATTCCGCTTACCTTCCTGGAAGGTCGGTCAGGTCGCTGGGGCGAGGACTCGCCGGCCCGTTGGCGCGCGCCCTCGGCGCGTGCCGGTTGCGGACGACGAAGCTCGGTGGGGAACCAACATGCGCGTTTTATTGATCGAGGACGACAGCGCAACGGCTCAAAGCATCGAGCTCATGCTCAAGTCCGAGAATTTCAACGTCTATACGACCGATCTCGGCGAAGAAGGCATCGATCTCGGTAAGCTTTACGACTACGACATCATTCTTCTCGACCTCAATCTACCAGACATGTCCGGCTATGAGGTGCTGCGCACGCTGCGCGTCGCCAAGGTGAAGACCCCGATCCTCATTCTCTCCGGACTTGCCGGCATCGAGGACAAGGTGAAGGGCCTGGGCTTCGGCGCCGACGACTATCTGACCAAGCCCTTTCATAAGGACGAACTCGTCGCGCGCATTCACGCGATCGTCCGCCGCTCCAAAGGCCACGCCCAATCGGTGATCATCACCGGCGAACTCGTCGTCAATCTCGACCAGAAGACGGTGGAAGTCGCCGGCGCCCGCGTGCATCTGACCGGCAAGGAATATCAGATGCTGGAGCTGCTCTCGCTGCGCAAGGGCACCACGCTGACCAAGGAAATGTTCCTCAACCATCTTTATGGCGGGATGGACGAGCCGGAACTGAAGATCATCGACGTCTTCATCTGCAAATTGCGCAAGAAGCTCGCCAACGCCAGCGAAGGCCGCAATTACATCGAGACCGTCTGGGGCCGCGGCTATGTGCTGCGCGAGCCGAGCGAAGCCGACGAGCGCATCACGGCGTAAGCGCGCCTACGCTGAAGCCCGGCGCCGCCAACAATAAGCAGTCGCCCAACAAAGGCCGCTCCTTCGCCGACGCGATACGGCGGACCACCGTTCGACGGAAGGTTGACCGCCGCCGTTCCGATGTGGTTGCGTTCGGCATGACCAAATACATCGCATTGTTGCGGGCGGTTAACGTCGGAGGAACCGGCAAGCTTTCAATGGCTGACTTAAAGGCGATGTGTCGCGAAGCCGGGTTCGAGCAGGTCGAAACATATATTGCGAGCGGCAACGTCGTTCTTGAGGCGAAAGACTCTCCTGCAAAAGTCAAATCCGCGCTCGAGGCGCGATTGGGCGCCTATGCAGGAAAGCCAGTGGGGGTCTTGGTCCGCACGGCCGCTGAGATGAAAGCCGTTTTGAAAGGGAACCCCTTCCAAAATCATCCGCCAAATTTCACTGTCGCGATTTTTCTCGACGAACAGCCGCCATCAGATGCGCTGGACCACGCTGTGGGCAGAGCAAACGAGGAAATTCGCTTGGGCGTTCGGGAAATTTATGTCCATTATGGCGCGGGCATGGGCCGTTCAAAATTGAAAATTCCTGCGGCAAGCCACGGCACCGCAAGAAATATGAATACCGTCGCGAAACTCGTCAGCATGTCGCAAAACTGACCGCCGTTTGCGCCTCGACTTGTTCGCCGCAATCGTTGATTTTCGAGCGCCTCCTCAGGCGGCGGCGCTCTCTGCGGAATCGTCCGACCCAGCCGTCTGCGCCTGCGTCGGCACCGCCTCGATCGTCACAAGCTCGGGCTCGCCCGACACGACGACCCGCATGCCGCATGCCTTCGAGACCAATCCGGCGTAATAGGCCTGGATCGCGCGCGCGTCGATCGCGCCCTCCTCCGATTCGCCTTCCAGCAACTGCGGCACATTGGCGGCGACGCGCGCGTTCACGCCCTTCGCCTCGATCTTGAACGCCAGCCCTTCGTCTTCGCCAAAGGAGCTCACCGAGATGATTCCGCCGCGCGGAATCGCCGCGTCGGCAAGAAGGCACAGATTTAGGAGCAGCTTCACCTTGTTCTTCGACATCAGCGCACGCGGCACGCTCCACAAGAGCCGCGTGCGTTCGTCGGCGATCAGCTGACGCGTGACGAGTTCGGCGTCGCCGGTGTCGATCGAGGCGCCCTTCGAGCCCGCCGCGCCGAAGGCGAGCCGGCAAAACTGCAGTCGCGCCGAAGCCTCATTGGCGCTCGACTTGATCAGCGCCAGCGCGTGGCCGCGCATTTCGGCGTCCTTTTCCTCTTCGAGGACTTCAAGGCCATTGACGATCGCGCCGACCGGCGAGATGACGTCGTGGCAGACCCTTGATGACAGGAGCGCGGCGAGATCGAGCGGATCGAGCGAGAATTTGGTCATGGCGCCATCCAAAGCGGGCGAAAGCGGCGAGATCCAAGAAAGTTCGGTTAAACTTCCTCATGGAATGCGCGACGGAATGACGTTACGCGCGAATCACCGCGTTCAGGCTGATCGAAACTAGCGGGCGCGGCGTGGATTGCAAATCACGCGCGCCGCAAATTTTTTGAACGAGCGAAGAGAAATCGAACGATGACGGAAGACCAATCCTTGCATATGACGGTCGAGTCCGAGGAGTTCGAAGACCTCGCCCGCCTGTTCGCGACTCTCGCGGTCGCCGCCGGCGCGCTGGCGATGGAGACATTCAACAACGCGAACATCGAGTCGCGCCTCAAGAGCGACAAGTCGCCGGTGACCGAGGCCGACGAGCGCGTCGAGGCTTATCTGCTTCGCGAACTGGAAAAATCTTTGCCCGGCGTGCCCTTTTTGGCCGAGGAAAGCGCCGCGCGCGGCGGGACGCTCAGCGCTGGCGACGTCTTTGTACTGATCGATCCGATAGACGGCACCCGCGAGTTTCTCGCCCGCAGTTCCGATTTCACCATCAATGTGGCGCTCGCTGAACAGAGCGCGCCGCGTGCGGGCGCCGTCTATGCGCCCGCGCAAGGGCGCGTCTGGTTTGCCGGCGCGCGCGGCTATGAAGCGGAGGCGGTCCCTGGCCAATCCTTGCCGCCGCCACAGGACTGGCGCCTGCTTCGGGCGCGGTCGCGGCCCCAAGACGGAATGGTTGCGCTGATTTCAAAATCGCACCTCGACGAGGAGACGAAGGCGTTTCTTTCCCGCCAGCACATTGCGCGCAGCGTGCCCGTCGGTTCCTCGCTCAAATTCTGCCTGCTGGCCAGGGGCGAGGCGGACGTCTATCCCCGCTTCGGTCCGACCATGGAATGGGACACGGCGGCGGGCGACGCGGTGCTGCGCGCGGCCGGCGGCGCTACGCTTGATCCGCAAGGCGCGCCGCTGCTCTACGGCAAGAGCGCGGCCGGCTGTCGCAACGGCCCGTTCATCGCCTGGGCCGACGCCGCCGCGCACGGAACCGCCGCAACGCTTCCTTAACCGCGACGCGCGAATTTAAGGTGAGCAACGCCGGGCGTCGTCTTTGCGACGCGGCCGCGCCGCGCGTCGGCCATGGTTCGCGCCGATGCTTGCCGTAATATCTGGGTTTCGGAGTTCCGTCGCCATGAGCAAATCCTCGTTCAACGCCGCCTCGCGTCGCGACCTCATTCGCCTCGCCGCCGCTTCGGCCTGCGCATGGGCGGCGCCCCTGTCTTTCGCGCGCGCCGCTCAGCGCCCCGAAACCTATTCGAGCGACGAAATCGTCGAGAACGGCCATCGCTTTTTCGGCTCGATCTCCCGCGGGCTCGCCGAAGGCGTCGAGCGCGCCTCGCGCCAGTGGGGCAGACCGAACGCGTATATTCTCGGTCAGGAAGCGAGCGGGGCGTTCGTGGGCGGGCTCCGCTATGGCGAAGGCACGATGTATACGCGCAACGCCGGCCAGCAGCGCGTCTTTTGGCAGGGACCTTCGATCGGCCTCGACGCCGGCGGCGACGGCGATCGGACGATGATGCTGGTCTATAATCTGCCGTCCGTCGACTCCATTTATCGGCGGTTCTCCGGCGCCAACGGTTCTGCCTATCTCGTCGGCGGATTCGGCTTCACCGCGCTCAATAATGGCGAGGTCGTCGTCATGCCCGTCCGCTCCGGACTCGGCGCTCGGCTCGGCCTCAATCTCGGCTATCTCAAATTCACGCCGGAATCGACCTGGAACCCGTTCTGAGTCGATCAGAGGACGGCTGCAGCGGCTCGCGCGCCACGAAGCCGCATATGCCGCAGGCCTCGTCGCCGCGCTGCCGCCGCCAGCGGCAGTCCTGACGAATGCTGCAGTCGTATGCGGAGCTGGGCCTGATTGGCGCGCCCGCCTCCGCCAGCAGCTGCGCGATTCGGCCAAGCAGCTCGCATCCGCCGCCGCTCCAATGCGCGCAGTCGATTTCGACGCAAGCCGTCGCGAAGCCCATGCGCGCGGCCGGCGCGCCCTGCTTCTGCGCCGCCGCCAGAAAGCCTTCGTCCACAGCAAGCGTCGTGATGAAGGGGCCGGCGCTCGGGCGCTGATCGCCGATCTCGCGCGCGCCGGCGTGAAGCGCCGGAACGCAAGGACAGCGCGAGGCGCTCATCGAGCAGGACGCGCGAACGGCGGCGCGACGCGCCCGCCGTCGTAACAAAGGTCAGCGGATAAACTCATATGGGTTCTCTCCAATTCGTCCGCGAACCGCACGCGCGGCGCGATCGATGCGCCTTCTGCCGCGCGCCGACGGAGAAGTCGTCATCCAAACAGAGGAAGCCGCAAACCGCGCGACGGACTTCTCTGGCGGCGACCGACGACGCGAATCGCCCGGCGCGCTTTGCGTTCGGCGTCGTTACGTGGCAAAATCAATCGCACCGTCCGCTTTGAGACGGATCAAGGATTGCTGCCTCTTGATCGAACAAGCGATGTATTTTGCGCTCGGCTTTCTCGTCGCCGGGCTTTTCGCCTTGATGTTCCTGCCCGCTTTCTGGCGGCGCGCGCTTCGGCTTTCGATGCGGCGGCTACAGATGCTCGCGCCGATGACGATGGAGGAGGTCTTCGCCGAGCGCGATCTGCTGCGGGCCGAATTCGCGGTCCGCGAGCGGCGATTCGAACAGGCGATGGAGGCGGTTCAATCCTCGCGCGCGCATGATCTCGCGACGATCGGGCGCCATGTCGCTCAAATCGCCGATCTCGAAACGCAGCTCAAGCGTGCCGCGGCCGACAATCGCGACATGAATGTCCGTGTCGGCGAGGCGCAAAAGGCTTTGGCGGAGCGCACCGGCCTTCTGCACGCCACGGAGAAGGCGCTGCAGGACATGACCGACCGCGCCGAGACCCGCGTCGCGCAGATGCGCCTGATTCGATCGGAGACGGCGCAGCTCAATGAAGAGGCCGGCGTGCAGCTGGACGGGCTCGTCGCCGCCTATGAGGCGCGCGTTGCGGCGCTGCATCAGCACAACGCCGAATTGCAGGGCGTGCTGGAGGCTCTGCGTGAGGAACAAGCGCGTGCCGGCCTGCCGGATGCGCGGGCGACCGAGCTCGAACATCAGCTCACGCATATTTCTGGCGAGCTCGCGGCGACCCGCGCGCTGGGCGAGACGCTCGGCGCCGAACTCGACGAGGCGCGGGCGAAGCTCAAAGCCGCCGAGGAGCGCCAGAAGAGCGAGGCCGACCAATTGGAGGGCGCGCTGCGCCTCGCCCGCGCCGAAGCCAGCGACGCCGCCGGCAAGCTCGAGTCAGCGCGCGCCGACAACGCCATGCTGCAAGGCGCCGTGGAGGCGTTGCGCGCCGACCGGTCCACTCAGCGTCGCGCCGCCTCCGGCGGGGCCAAGGGACTGTCCGTCGTTCCCGCCGCGGCGAGCGACGCCGCCGAAATCGCCTCCCTTCGAGAAGCGATCCTCGAGTTCGGCGACCGCGTGGTCGCGCAGGACCTCCAGGCGCCGGCGAAGCGCGCCTGACGCGCGGCCCTTCCCTGCTTCCAAAACTTTCGTTTGAAAGCGAAATCGCTCGCGCGCTGTTGACCGGCGGCGCGCGCTTTGGAACAAGTTGCGCCTTCGTCCTTTTTACGCGAGGCCGCCGGTGCTGTTCGTCGCCCTTTGCCTGGATAAGCCCGATCACGTCGACCTGCGCCTGTCGACGCGCGCCGCGCATCTCGCCTTCCTGGACAGGCACGCCTCGCGCGTAAAGCTCGGCGGCCCCTTTCTCGACGGCGAGACGCCCATCGGCTCGATGCTCATTCTCGACTGCGAAGATGAGGCGGCGGCGCGTGCGCTGCTCGGCGAAGACCCTTACGCGATCGCCGGCCTCTTCGCCTCGGTTGACTTAAAGCCCTGGAAACGCGTGGTGGGAGCGCAGCTCTGATGGCGCATTGGCTGTTGAAGAGCGAGCCGTCGAGCTGGTCCTGGGATCAGCAGGTCGCAGCCGGGGCCAAGGGAACCTTCTGGAACGGGGTGCGCAACCACTCGGCCAAGCTCAATCTGATGGCGATGAAGAAGGGCGAACTCGGCTTCTTTTATCATTCCAACGAGGACAAGGCGGTCGTCGGAATCGTCGAGATCATTAAGACTTATTATCCCGACCACACCGACGAGACCGGCAAATTCGGCATGGTCGACGTGAAGGCGGTCAAGGCCCTGAAAAAGCCGGTGACGCTTGCGCAAATCAAGGCCGAGCCGCGCCTCAAGGACATGGTTCTCGTCAATAATTCACGCCTCTCCGTGCAGCCGGTGACCGACGAGGAATGGCGCGTGGTGCTGGAGATGGCTGGCGAGAAGGCTTAGGACGCGCGCCGATCGCTACGCTATATCTGTTGTAGACCCGCCACATTCCTTCTGAAATGGACCAGCCAAGCCACAAGAGCACGAGGTTCTGATTGCGAAACGCCTTTCGCCTTGCTCAATTGCCTGCAGTCGATCAAGCACGCGCTGGAGAAATGTCCGCCTGCGCCATCGTCCGCGGCCGCGAATGATGAACCTTCCCCTGCCGCTTCTCCCCCCGCCCCGCCGGCCAAAGCGCCAGCCAAAGGCAACCGCCGCCGCTCGCCCCGCGACCGCCCGTCGCCTTGACGAAACCGCGCCGCTCATGCCTTTTGGCCGCAATTGAGCCCGCGCCGGCGCGCGCCTTGCGCCAGGGAGAAGCAAATCCATGAACATCCATGAATATCAGGCCAAGGCCGTTCTGCGCGAATTCGGCGCGCCCGTCGCCGACGGCTATGCCGTGCTCCACGCCGAGGACGCCCGCGCGGCGGCCGAAAAACTCCCCGGCCCGGTCTATGTGGTGAAGGCGCAAATTCACGCCGGCGGGCGCGGCAAGGGCAAGTTCAAGGAGGCGTCCGCCGGCGACAAGGGCGGCGTGCGCATCGCCACGTCGATCGACGAGGCCGAAGCCTTCGCCAAGGAAATGCTGGGCGCGACCCTCGTCACGCTGCAGACCGGCGACGCCGGCAAGCAGGTCAACCGCCTCTATATCGAAGACGGCGCCGCGATCGATAAGGAATTCTACCTCTCGATGCTCATCGACCGTTCGACCTCGCGCATCGCCTATGTGGTCTCGACCGAAGGCGGCATGGACATTGAGAAGGTCGCGCATGACATGCCCGAAAAAATCGTGACCTTCTCGGTCGATCCGGCGACCGGGCTGATGCCGCATCACGGCCGCCAGGTCGCCGATGCGCTTGGCCTTAAGGGCGATCTCGCCAAACAGGCGGGGGAGCTGACCGAAAAGCTCTACGCCGCTTTCGTCGCCAAGGACATGGAGCTTCTCGAAATCAATCCGCTGATCGTCACTAAGGACGGCAAGCTGCGCTGCCTCGACGCCAAGGTCAGCTTCGAGAACAACGCCCTCTACCGCCACCCCGACATGGTCGAGCTGCGCGACAAGAGCGAAGAGGATGAGAAGGAAATTGAGGCGTCGAAATACGACCTCGCTTATATTTCGCTGCCCGGCAATATCGGCTGCATGGTCAATGGCGCCGGCCTCGCCATGGCCACGATGGACATCATCAAGCTCTATGGCGAGTTTCCCGCGAATTTCCTCGACGTCGGCGGCGGCGCGACGACCGAGAAGGTGACGGCCGCGTTCAAGATCATCACCGCCGATCCGAATGTGAAGGGCATTCTCGTCAATATTTTCGGCGGCATCATGCGCTGCGACACCATCGCCGAAGGCGTGATCGCGGCGGTGAAGGAAGTCGGCCTCAAAGTGCCGCTCGTGGTGCGGCTCGAGGGCACCAATGTCGATCTCGGCAAGAAGATCATCAATGAATCGGGGCTCAACGTCATCCCTGCCGACGATCTCGACGACGCCGCGCAGAAAATCGTCGCGGCGATCCGGGGGGCATGATTTTCGCCTTAGGCTAAACCCCTAGCCCCTCATCTCGCTACTCCCCGCAGGCGGGGAGAAGAGGCGGCCGGCGCCGCACCTACTTGTCGATCGTGAGGGCGATGCGTTGCTGACCTCTCTCCCCGCTTGCGGGGAGAGGTACGGCGAGGGGCTTGGGGGCGTCGCGGCAAGGAATACTCAAGCGCATCCGTCGGACCCGTCCCGCTCTCGCTCTCTTTCGCCTTGCGGGAGTGGCGCAAAAGGGCCATGTTTGGCAGCGACTTTAGCCCTTCCCGGCGACCGCGCCGCGGGCGCAGCCGAATTTAGCGCCTTGCTCGGCCCGCCGCCTTTTAGGAAAGCGCCAGTGCCCAAATCAGCCTTGTCGTTCGCGTCCTCCGCCAGCCGCGCGAGACGCGCTCTGGCGCGCCTGTCCTGCGCTCTGCTTGCCGGAACCGGCGCCTTCGCGCTCTCCTGCGACAGCAGCCTGGCGGCGCGGGAAAACATCGTCATCGCCCGGCCTTTTGAGGTCGGCGCCAGCCTCTCGGGCAATTATCTTGCCGCGATCATCGCCGGCGCGCAGCGCGATACGCTGGCCGCCTCGACCTTCTTCCGTGAGGCGCTGCGCGAAGATCCCAAGAATCCCGATCTCGCCGACCGCGCTTTCGTCGCCGCTCTCGCCAACGGCAATATGGCCGAGGGCCTCTCGCTCACCGGGCGGGTGATCGCGCATGACCGCGCCAACGGCCTCGCGCATCTCGCGCGCGGGGTGGACATGATCAAGAACCGGAGATACGCCGCCGCGCGCGCCGAACTCGCGAAAGGCGGCGGCGACCGGCGCCGCGACATCACCTCGACCCTGCTCTCGGCATGGAGCTACGCCGGCGCCAAGGATACGCGCCGCGCGCTCGCGACGTTAGATACGCTCACCGACGACGCCTTTCTGGTGTTCCGCGACTATCACGCGGGGATGATCGCCGATCTCGGGGGCAACAAGGCCGAGGCTGAAAAGCGTTTCAAATCGGCCTACCGCGCTGAGAAGAACACGCTGCGCCTCGTCGACGCCTATGCGCGCTTTCTCGCGACGCGCGGACGGCGCGACGAGGCCAAGCAGCTCTATCTCGCCTTTAACGAGGTCGCGCCCAATCATCCAATCGTCGTCGCCAGCCTTGCGGCGCTCGACGAAGGCAAGCCGCTGCCGCCTTTCGTGCGCAGCGCCAGCGAAGGCGCCGGCGAGGTGCTGTACGGGCTCGGCGCCGTCGGTGGACGCCAGGGCGACGAACTCGCTTCGCTCATCTATCTGCGCCTGTCGCTCTATCTTGCGCCGGAAAATGCGCTCGCGCTCGTCACGCTTGGCGACGTATATGAGCGCATGAAGCAGGAAGAGGCCGCGATCGATCTTTATCAGAGCGTGGCGAAGGACGATCCGCTGCGGGTCAACGCCGACGTGCAGGCGGCGCTGCTTCTCGAAGCGCTCGGGAAATCGAAAGAGGCGACCGACGCGCTTTCCGCCATCGTCGCCGCTCATCCGCAGAATCAGGAAGCCTTGACCGCGCTCGGCAATCTTCAGCGCTCGCGCAAGGCCTTCGCCGACGCCGCGGCGACCTATACACGCGTGCTGGATCTGCGCACGAATACCGACAAGAGCCAGTGGCTGCTCTATTATTATCGCGGCATCGCCAATGAACGGCGCAAGAATTGGCCGGCGGCCGAAGCCGATCTCAAAAAGGCGCTGGAGCTCAACCCCGACCAGCCGCTGGTGCTGAACTATCTCGGCTACTCATGGGTCGACCAAGGCGCCAATCTCGACGAAGCCTTCAAGATGCTACGCCGCGCGGTCGACTTGCGACAACGCGACGGCTATGTCGTCGACAGTCTGGGCTGGGCCTATTATCGCCTCGGGCGTTATGACGACGCCGTGCGCGAATTGGAGAAGGCGATAGACCTGAAGCCGTCCGACCCGGTGATCAACGACCATCTCGGCGACGCCTATTGGCGCGTCGGCCGCCAGCTCGAAGCGCATTTCCAGTGGAATCATGCGCGCGATCTCAATCCGGATCCGGACGAGCTGCCGAAGATTCTCGACAAGATCAAGAACGGCATGGCGGAGAAGCCCGAGATCGCCGGAAACGGCGGCAAGAGGGGCGGCTAGAGCAGGTTCCGAAAAAGTTGACAGACTTTTTCGAAGAGAACCTGCTCCAACATTCTGATTTTGAGCGATTCCTTATCGATCACATGATTCCATGTGATCGGGAAGCGCTCTAGATCACGCCGCGTTCAGGCGGACTCGCCTGAGCGCAGATAACGTGATCGATTGTA
>JBFXJV010000052.1:0-13040 GCA_050174515.1 Methylocystis sp. | reverse complement strand
TCGTCGCGCTGGGCCTTTACGTGCTGGGGAATTATCTTCGCGCCCTGGCCTGGGCGCTCGTGTTGGCGGTGGCGCTGTGGCCGCTTTACGAACGCGCGCGGCGGAAGGCGCCGCCCGGGGCGGCCACGGAGTTTCTGCCAATTGTCTTTACCGCCATTGTCGGCCTGGTGATTTTTCTGCCGGTCGCGACGCTCGCAGTTGATGCGGTCCGCGAGCTGCGCGACCTCATCGACTACGGACGAGAAGCGGAAAAATCCGGAATTCCGGCGCCGGATTTCCTCGCTCGACTTCCATACGTTGGCCAATGGATCGCGAACTGGTGGCGCGATCATTTGTCCCACGCCGGCTGGGCGAAAGAGATCGTCGCCAAGGTCAACACCTCATGGCTTCGTGAACTCGGCGCGAATTTGGGCGCCAATGTGCTGCATCGCGCTGTGATCTTTGGCGTATCCCTGCTGACTTTGTTCTTTCTGCTTCGTCACGGCGAAAGCATATCGGCGCAATGCCGCTGCGCTTCGCGCAAGCTGTTCGGCGACCGAGGCGAACGCGTCGCCCTCCAAATGGCCGCCTCCGTGCATGGAACGGTCGCCGGACTGGTCTTCGTGGGGATCGGGGAGGGCATGCTGATGGGCGTCGTTTATTTCCTGACCAATGTGCCGCATCCGGTTCTGTTCGCGATGGCGACCGCGGTCGCCGCAATGATTCCTTTCGCCGCGGGAATCGCCATTGCCGTCGCAGCTGTGACATTGCTTGGCGCCGGAGGGTTGGCGCCGGCGATGATCGTCGTCCTGGCCGGAACTGTCGTCATCTTCGTGGCGGATCATTTTGTGAGGCCCAGGCTGATCGGCGGCGTGACGAAGCTGCCGTTTCTGTGGGTTTTGCTCGGCATCCTCGGCGGCGTCGAACGATTCCAGCTTCTTGGCCTCTTCCTGGGGCCGGCGATCATGGCCGCACTGATGCTTTTGTGGCGTGAACTCTCCGTCCCTTCCGACGATCAGAGCGCGTCATTTGATCTTTCCAGTCGATCGGATGATCTATGAATTCGCCTGCGCCGGCGCGCGCGACCGCTCGAACCATCGGTAAAAGCCTATTTTGGCGAATTGGACGATCGCGAGATAGGCGACCACCATACCTGCGAGCAACGCATAAAATTCGCCCGGCGGCGGCTCGAATCCGAAATAGGCGGCCAGCGGGCTGAACGGCAGCGATGCGCCGATGATGGCGATCGCGCATGACGTTGCGACAAGCACCGGATTGGCGCGACTCTTAAACGGGTTTCCGCGCGTGCGGATGATGAAGATCACCAGAACCTGAGTGGAAAGCGATTCGACGAACCAGCCGGTGTGAAACAACTTCTCGTCGGCGTTCAACACGAACAGCAGGACGTAAAAGGTCAGAAAGTCGAAGGCGGAGCTGATCGGACCGATGACCAGCATGAAGTTGCGGATAAAGGTCATGTCGAGAACCTGCGGTCGGCGCACGTCCTCGACGTCGACATCGTCCAAGGGGATCGCCAACTCCGAAAGATCGTAAAGGATGTTGTTGAGAAGAATTTGCGTCGGCAGCATCGGCAGGAAGGGCAGCAGGAGCGAGGCGGCCGCCATGCTGAACATGTTGCCGAAATTCGAACTGGTGCCCATCATGATATATTTCATGACGTTGGCGAAGGTTCGGCGCCCCTCCAACACCCCTTCGTGAAGGACGTGCAAATCCTGGTCGAGGAGGATCATGTCGGCCGCATCCTTGGCGACGTCGACAGCTGTATCGACCGACAGGCCGACATCGGCCGAATGCAGGGATGGCGCGTCGTTGATGCCGTCGCCGAGATAGCCGACAACATGGTCGCGCGCTTTCAGCGCGAGAATGATTCGATCCTTCTGCGAAGGATTGACGCGGCAAAAGAGATTGGTTTCCTCCACGCGAGCGCCTAGCGCCGAGTCATCCATTTCGCTGATCTCTTTGCCGGTAAGCACGCCTTCGATGGCGATATTCAGGCTGGCGCAGACATGCTGAGTGACCAATTCGCTATCGCCGGTCACAAATTTTACGCTCACGCCGCTTGCGGCGAGGGCCGCGAGCGCGGGACCGGCGCTCGACTTGGGAGGATCAAGAAATCCGGCGAAGCCCTCGAAGACCAGTTCAGTCTCGTCGCTGACCACCGTATGCTGATGGTCGGGCGAGACGCGCCGCCAAGCGATGCCCAGGAGTCGAAAACCGTCTTTTTCGAGAGCGATACGGCAGCCGCTGATCCGCTCCAGCGCCGACCGGTTGAGCGGGCGTTGCGCGCCATATTGCGAAGCTTGATAGCGATTGCAGAGCGCGATGATTTCCTCGGCTGCACCCTTGACCACCAGCAATCGTTCTCCGTCCTTTTCAACGAGGACCGAGACGCGCCGCCGTTCAAAATCGAATGGAACTTCGTCGATCTTCTTCCATTCCTGCACGTCGATGTTGCGATGGTTGAGGATCGCGTCGTCGAGAGGGCTCTTTAGGCCGGTCTCGAAGAAACTGTTCAGATAGGCGAGTTCGAGAACGCGGTCGCTGGGCGCGCCGGCGGCGTCCACATGACGTTCCAGCCTGATCTTCGCCTCGGTCAATGTGCCGGTCTTGTCCGTGCACAGAACGTCCATCGATCCCAGATTTTGAATCGCCGACAACCGCTTGACGATGACGCGCCGCTTCGCCATGTGCAGCGCGCCGCGCGACAGGGTGACCGACACCACCATGGGCAACAATTCGGGAGTGAGGCCGACGGCGAGCGCGACGGCGAACAGGAATGATTCGAGCCACGGCCTGTGCAGCAGCATGTTGACCAGGAGGACGAACAGAACGAGAAGGACCGTGAGCCGCATGATCAGCAAGCCGAAGCGGTGCGTCCCGATCTCGAAGGCCGACGGCGGCGGCTGACGCCTGACGCGTTCCGCGACGGCGCCGATCGCCGTGTCGGCGCCGGTCTTCACCACGCGTATCTTGGCGCTGCCGCTGATGACGCTGGTCCCCATGAACACGGCGTTAGCGGCGTCCTCGATTTCCGTTGCATCGGCCCCAACCGGCCCCGGCCGTTTCTCGACGGGGTAGGGCTCGCCGGTCAGCAGCGCTTGTTTGACGAACAGATCGCGCGCTTCCAAAACCAGTCCGTCGGCCGGAATCATGTCGCCGGCGGACAACAGGGCGATATCCCCCGGGACGACGTCGGCGACGGGCGCCTCGATCTCACGGCCGTCGCGAATGATGTTGGCGCGCACCGAGACCGACTGACGCAAACGCGCCGCAGCCTTTCCGGCGCGACGCTCTTGAACGAAGTCCAGCGTGACGCTGAACAGAACGATCGTCGAAATGATCGTAAAATTGGCGACTTCTCCCGTGAAGGCGGAAATTGCGCTGGCGACGAGCAGCAGAATGACGAGCGGATTCCTGAAGCGCGAAAGAAATTGCAGGAACATCGGCTGCTGTTGACGAACGTCGAACAGATTGGGGCCAAACTCGGCGAGACGCGCCTGCGCCTCATCGCTCGTTAACCCCGTCGCTTCGGTCGCCGTGTCCGCGCCGTCATCTGCTATGGCGTTCAGCCACCAGGCGGGGACGTCATGCCGGCTCTTCGACATAGCGCCGATCCTCTCATGCTTCCAAAATCGACGTCGCAACCAGAGGACGGCGATATGCCCAATGTAGAAGGCCGAGAAGCGATAGAAAATACGAGAAATTTTTGAAGCGGAGGCAGGCGAAGCGACAGCGGGTTCAGCAGCATTTTTTAACGGCGCTGCGGACTCGCGCCTAGCCGGCGTGTTCGCTTTCTCGCGCGCTCGGCGCATCGAGCTGCGATGAGCGATCGCGCTCGAGTTCCTTTGGCCAGAGCTTTCGCGACGCCGCATCCAGCCGGCCGCAGCCTAACCCTGCAGGCGATTGGAGATAGCGCTCCTGACGAGATTGCGTAGGTCGCGTCATGTTGATGCGTCGCGATGATCCGTTGGCGGATCTTGGCGCGCCAGCAGACTCCGCTTTCGCCCATAGAAAAAATAAAAGACGAGCCCAATCGCCATCCAGATGGCGAAGCGCTCCCACGCGACAGCGGGCAGGCGCGACAGAAGCCAAATCGAGAATCCGACGCCGACGAGCGGCGTGAAGGGAACGAAAGGCGCGCGAAAGCTGCGGCGCGCGTCCGGCCGTGTGCGGCGCAGCACGACGATCGCCGAACAGATGACGACGAAAGCCGAGAGCGTGCCGATGTTCACCAGCTCCGCCACTTCCTTGATCGGATAGAGCGCCGCGACGAGCGCGGTCAGCGCGCCGGCGATCAGCGTCGGCCGATAGGGCGTCTGAAAGCGCGGATGGAGCCTGGCGAACCAGGCGGGAAGCAGTCCGTCGCGGCTCATCGCGAACCAGATGCGCGCGCCGGCGAGGAGAAAGGCGAGCATCACGCTGATGATGCCGGCGACCGCCGCGAGCGACACGATGAAAGCGACCCAGGGCAGGCCGAGCGCGGCGAAGGCGGTCGCAACCGGCGCTGGATTGTCGAGCGTGTCGTAACGCACGACGCCGGTCAGCACGAGCGACATGGCGATATAAAGAGTGAGCGCGACGACAAGCGACAGGAGAACCGCGCGCGGCACGTCGCGCTGCGGGGCGCGGGCTTCCTCGGCGGCGGTGGTCAGCGTGTCATAGCCGAACACGGCGAAGAACACGACCGCCGCGCCCTGCGCCACGCCGGAAAAGCCGAAGGGCATGAAGGGCGACCAGTTCTCGACGCGCACATAAGGAATGCCCGCCGCGACCACCAAGAGCACGGCGGCGATTTTGATGACGACCATGGCCGCGTTGAAGCGGGCGCCAAGCTCGATGCGCAGCGTTAGGAGGCCCGCGACGCCAAGCGCGCCGAGCGCGGCGAAGAGATCGACGACGCGGTCGGGACCCGTTCCCGATGCGCCGCTCGCCCATTCGGGGAGAGCGAGGCCGAATTGCACGAGGAGCGCCTGCAAATAGGCCGACCAGCCGATCGCCACCACGGCGACGACGAGCGCATATTCGAGCAAAAGGTCCCAGCCGATGATCCAGGCGGCGAGCTCGCCAAGCACGGCGTAGGCATATGTGTAGGCGCTGCCGGCGACGGGAATCATGCCGGCGAATTCGGCGTAGGAGAGCGCCGCCGCGGCGCTGGCGACGCCGGCGATCAGGAAGGAGAGGGCGACGCCTGGCCCCGCCTGAGTCGCCGCGACGACGCCGGTCAATACGAAAATGCCGACGCCGATCAGTCCGCCAAGGCCGATTCCGGTGAGCTGCCAGACGCCGAGCACGCGCCGGAAGCCGCCCGGCCGGTCGGCTTCGGCTTGCAGCGATTCAATCGACTTGGCGCGCAGCAGCGAGGAGGAAAGCTTCATCAAGAGTCCGTCGGCGGACGCGCCGCCACGAACTCCATAAGCGATCCGCGCGCTGCTGTCATGACGGCGCGAACGCGCGCGACCGCAAAAAAAGAGCGGCCCTCAAGGACCGCTCTTTCATTTAGTCGAAGGCGACGCTTCTATTTCTGCGCGGCCTCGAGATGAGTCAGCGCTTCTTCGGCGTGTTTGGTCGCGACGTCGGCATGATTCTGCTTGCCGTGATCAATCGCCGCTTCAAGGTGCGTTACTCCCTGTTTGGTATGCTCATTGGCTTTTTCCGCCTCAGCCGCCTTTGCGTGCTTCAGCGCTTCTTCCGCATGCGTCGTCAGCGCGTCGGCTTTTCCCGCCTTGCCTTCGCTGATCGCCTGTTTGGTGTGGGTAATGGCCTCAGCCAGATGATCTTCCGCGTAGGCCAGTCGTGGCGCGAAAAAAGCGGCGATGGATAGAGCCAGCGCTGTTGCAAAGATTCTGCGATTCATGGGCATCTCCTCAATGCTTCGCCGCATGAGGATAAATATGGTCGCTTTCGCCCCCGTATCTAGGGCGCGTCCGACATTGCTTCATCTCATCGCGGGCGTCGCTCGGGCAGCCGCTTCGCAACGCGCTCACTGCCGGTCGGCGGCATAAAGCTCGCAGCTTTCGCCAAATTCGGCGAGCCCGCCCTCAAGAAATGAGGCAAGAAGCGGAACGCCGAGCAGATAGGCTGATGTCGGGCCTTTATGCCGCTCCCGCGCCTGCGCCACAGCTTCGTTCCATTCGCTCTCGGCGAAGTCGCCGCGTCCCACCCACATCAGGGCGACCAGTTCGATCTGCTCGTCGATGTCCATGGAGTCGATAAAGGAGCAGATCTCGTTGCGCGTGCTGGAGAACGCCTCCTCGGTCAAAACGCTGACGAAACCGTCGTCGGTGGCGTTCGAGGCGTCCGCCGCGACGCCCTCGTCTTCGCTTTCAAGCTCGCGAGCCTTGACGACGACGAAACAGACTTTGTCCGTATTGATGGTCGGCATTTCTTCTCCTCCCGTTTTTAGATTGCCGCTTGAGCTTTGCCCTTGCCGCGAAAGACGTCCATTTGCATATATTCCTCCACGGCGAGATTTTTACCGAGGTCGACGCCGCAATTTTGGAGCCGGAAATGCGTGTCGGCGCGCCGAGAGAGACCAAGGACAATGAATATCGCGTGGGGCTGACGCCATCCTCTGTCGCCGAACTCGTCCACACGGGACATGAGGTCTTCATCGAACGCGGCGCCGGCGAAGGCGCCGATCTGTCCGATTCGGATTACGCCGCCGCAGGCGCGAAGCTTGTCGACAATCTTGAAGCGCTCTTTGCCGCATCGCAACTGATCGTCAAGGTGAAGGAGCCGCAGCGGCGCGAAATCGCCTATCTGCGCCCCGACCATGCGCTCTTCGCCTATTTCCATCTCGCCGCGGACGCTGAACTCACGCGTGAGCTGATGGCGAGCGGCGCCCATTGCATCGCCTATGAGACGGTCACCGCGCCGGGCGGCGGACTGCCGCTGCTCGCGCCAATGTCGGAAATCGCCGGGCGCCTCGCCACGCAAGTCGGCGCGCATTTTCTTGAAAAGCAGGCGGGCGGCCGCGGGGTGTTGCTCGCCGGCGCGCCGGGCGCGCCGCCTGCCGACGTTTTTGTCCTCGGCGCCGGCAGCGTCGGCGTGCAGGCGGCGGCGATCGCGCTCGGCATGGGCGCGAGCGTGCTTGTCGCCGACCGCAACCCGGACGCGCTCCGGCGGCTAGAGACTCGTTTCGGCTTCGCGGTCCGCACCATTTATTCGACCCGTGCGGCGATCGCCGAGTCGGTGAAGCGCGCCGATCTCGTCGTCTGTGCGGCGCTCACGCCGGGCGCCAGGGCGCCGATCCTGATCACGCGGGACATGCTCGCGACGATGAAGCGTGGCGCCGTGATCGTCGATGTCGCGATCGACCAGGGCGGCTGCTGCGAGACGTCGCGGCCGACCAGCCATTCCGACCCGGTCTATGTCGTCGACGGCGTCGTGCATTACTGCGTCACCAACATGCCCGGAATCACCCCGCGCACCTCGACTTTCGCGCTCAACAACGCCACGCTGCCTTTCGTGCTGGCGCTCGCCAACAAGGGCTGGCGGCGCGCGGTGGAGGATGATCCGTATCTTCGGGCGGGACTGGAGATTTCCGGCGGGCGGATACTTTCCGCGACTGTCGCCGCCGCGCATGGTCTGCCGTCGTCCTCGAACCTCGCCGTTCTGGATAGCGCCGGGGCCGCATAGCGCTTTGCCTGGCCTCCATTCGCCCGCCTGCGACCATTTCGCCTACCTGCGGCGCAAAAGCGTTTCGGCGCGGCAGCATCAATATTGCATTGTAATGTTTAGAGCTTATGTCCCGGGACGCAGCCGCTGCCGGCTTGGCTGGTAGAGCTTTTCTCATCGACGGGCAATTGTTAGACGAGTAAGAGCCGGCGATGCGGCGCGGCGGCTCCTCATTTGGACACAGGCGGTTTAGGGCATGAGCGCGACTGAGGACCAGGACCCCGCGGCCAGCCGGACGGGACGCGGTCCAGCGGAAAAGGAAAGCGCGCGCGCGAAGGCGACGCCGCCAAAGAAAACGCCACGCAAAGCCAAGAAAAAGCCTGCGGCGGGGAAGCCTGCGCCGGTTAGCGTTCCTGCGCCGGTTAGCGTTCCTGTGCCCGCAGCCCGCTCCGCGAAACCCGATGGCGTGGGCGCGCCATTGCTGGCCAATGTGGAGGCGTTCGGCCGTCTCGATTTCGATTCGATCGCCGAAAACATGGCGCAGCTCGTCGACCAGGGGCGCAAGGCGCTTGCCGCCGCGATCGGCGGCGCCAATCCCGAGGATGCGCGCAGCGAACTCGCCGCGAACGTCGCCGACGCCACCAGGACTCTCGGCGCCGTCGCTGAATGGTGGCTGTCGAAACCCGAGCGCGCCGCAGCGGCCCAGGCCGATCTTTACGGCGGATTGACCGAGATTTGGCGGCAGACGATGCGTCGCTACAGCGGAGAGGACGTCGCCCCGATCGTCCCGTCCGATCTCTCCGACAAGCGATTCGCCGCGCCGGAATGGAACGAGAACCCGTTCTTCGATTGGCTGCGGCAATCCTATCTGCTGACGGCGCGCTGGACCGGCGAGATGGTGGAGAAGGCCGAAGGTCTGGACCCACAGACCAAGGCGCGGGCCGCCTTCTATGCGCGGCTGATCTCGAGCGCGGTTTCGCCATCGAATTTCGTGCCGACCAACCCCGAACTTTTGCGCGCGACGATCGACGCCAAGGGTGAGAATCTTGTCCGCGGCCTGAAGATGCTCGCGGAAGATATTTCGGCGGGCGGCGGCGTGCTGAAGATTCGTCAGAGCGCAGCTCAAAAATTCGAGCTCGGCGTCGATCTGGCGAACACGCCGGGCAAGGTCATCTGGCGCAATGACGTGATGGAGCTCATCCAATATGAGCCGACAACGGCGGAAGTCTATGCGCGGCCGCTGCTGATCACGCCGCCCTGGATCAATAAATTCTATGTGCTCGATCTCAACGCCGAAAAAAGCTTCGTGCGCTGGGCGGTCGAGCAGGGGTTTACCGTTTTCATAATTTCATGGGTCAATCCCGACGAGACAAAAGCCGCCAAGGGCTTCGAAGCCTATATGCATGAAGGCGTGCTGACTGCGCTCGACGTGATCGAGAAGGCGACCGGCGAACGCAAGGTGACGGCCGCAGGCTATTGCGTCGGCGGCACGCTGGTCGCGCTGACGCTCGCCTATATGGCCGCGATCGGCGACGATCGTATCGACAGCGTGACCTTCTTTGCGACTCAGGTCGATTTTTCGGACGCCGGCGATCTGCAGATTTTCGTCGACGAGGCGCGGCTTGCGGCGCTCGACGAAAGCATGGCGCGCACCGGCTATCTCGAAGGCGTGAAGATGGCCAACGCCTTCAACATGCTGCGGCCGAACGAACTCATCTGGAATTATGTCGTCAACAATTACATGAAGGGCGTCGAGCCGGCGGCGTTCGATCTCCTCTATTGGAATTCCGACTCGACGCGCATCCCGCGCGCCAATCACTCCTTCTATCTTCGCGGCTGCTATCTCGAAAATCGTCTGGCGCGCGGCGACATGGTCATCGACGGCGTGCGGCTCAATCTGCGTAAGGTCAACATCCCGGTTTTTGAGATCGCGCCGAAGGAAGATCATATTGCGCCGGCGCAATCGGTGTTTCGCGGCGCGAAATTTTTCGGCGGCGAGGTGACCTTCGTATTAGCCGGTTCAGGCCATATCGCGGGGATCATCAACCCGCCCTCAAGGAACAAATATCAGTATTGGACAGGCGGACCCGCTAAGGGCGCCTTCGAGGACTGGATCAAGGATGCCAAGGAGACGAAGGGCTCCTGGTGGCCTTATTGGCTGTCCTGGGTGACCGCGCAGGCGCCCAGGAAAGTCCCCGCGCGCCGGCCCGGCGGCGGCAAGCTCAAAATCATCTGCGACGCGCCGGGCGAATATGTGCGGGTGAGGGGGTAGGGACGCGCATTGAGCGGCGCGGCGCCCAATGCGCGCGGCGACTCACAGCATGGACGGCAGCCTTACCCTGGAATCAACCCGATTCGCTCCAGCAGCCAATAGAGGCCCGCGACCGCGATCAGGGTCGAGACCGCATAGACGAGCTTTTCGCTCCGCTTGCCGCCCGTCTGCTTGTCGGCGAAGAACAGGAGCGGCATCACCGCGAAGACGATGGCGATCTGGCCAAGCTCGACGCCGATGTTGAAGGCGGCGAGCGCCGGCACGACGCCGCCCTGCGGCACGCCCATCTCGGTCAGCGCCGAGGCGAAGCCGAAGCCATGGATGAAGCCGAACAAGAAAGTGTTGCGCCAGCGGTTGTCGACGTCGCGCGAGAAGAAATTCTCCACCGCGACGAAGATGATCGAGGCGGCGATCAGCGACTCGACCAATGTCGAGGGCAGCGTGAAGATGTTGAGCGCCGCGAGCGACAGCGTGATCGAATGCGAAATGGTGAAGGCGGTGACGATCTTGACGACCGGCCAGATGCGGGTGGCCCACAGAATGAGGGCGAACAGAAAGCACAGATGATCATAGCCGGTGACAATATGTTCGACGCCGGCCTTGAGAAACTTCCACATCAGCTGCGCGGTCGTTTCCATCGGCTTTGACAGATCGAGCGGGGGATCCTCCGGGTAGAGCATGGTCTCGCCGGCGTTCTCGGTTCCCTCGAGCGTGACGAGATGCTTTCCTTTTGCGCCTTGCGCGGCGAGGAGCTTCGTAGCGTCATAGAAGGGCACGCCCTCGGTTGCGCCGCAATCGAAGCGCATGACGATCAGGGCGCTGTCCTGATGCTCGGGGTCTTCACCGGATTTCACGACGCTGGCGACGCAGGCGCGGCCGGTTCCGTCGCGCATCGCGACCCGTTTTTCGACAAATTTGCCGATTTCCGCCTCAAGCGCGCCAGGAGGCGAAAGGTCGACGCCGATGCGTTCGCTCATCGTCTCCTGAAACATCCGCTCGAGGTCGGTGGCGAGAAAGCCGACATCGACGATAAAAACGCGATTGTCCTTTGGAACGATCTTACCGGTTGAAATGTCCGCGGTATGCGCCAAGGCCGGGCTCGCGAGGCCGCCGCATAGCAAGATTACGGCGGCGACTATCCTGAATATCCCGGTCATACGCGCTCCCTTCGCTTCGTTGGCGCGCACCATGCCAAAGGAGCCTGCGCCGGACAAGATAGCGCAAGCGGTAGCATTAGCGCCCGTCCCGACGCGCGTCGCCGGCTCGATTATCTTGTGGCTTCCATGTTATGGCTTCGCCGTGACGCTCCAGCCCCCACAGACAGAGCCGGCGACGTGACGCTCAATCGCGACCTCTGCGAGGTTCGCTCGACAGCCGTAACGTCATCGGAGAGCGGCCTGACGGCTCTCGCGATACTGGCGCTCCTGGTGGGCGCCGTAGCGGGTCTCGTCTGCGCGCTTTTCCGGCTCCTGCTGATGCGGGCTGACGACCTTCGCGCCGCGGCCGTCAATTGGGCGCACGGCCACTCCGCGGTGGGCTTCCTCCTGCTGGTCGGCGCTTGCGCCGCCGCCGCCGCCGTCGCCACTTGGCTGGTGCGGCGGTTTTCGCCCCACGCGTCGGGGAGCGGCATCCCGCATGTCGAGGCGGTGTTGCGCGGCGACGCGGCGCCGGCGCCTTTTGTGCTCCTGCCGGTGAAATTCATTGGCGGAGTCCTCGCGATCGGCTCGGGGCTCGCGCTCGGCCGCGAAGGCCCGAGCGTGCAGATGGGCGCGGTGCTCGGCCAGCTCTTCGGCGGCGCCTTCCGCCGCGACTGGGCGGATTGCCGCGTTCTGCTGGCGGCCGGCGCGGGCGCGGGCCTCGCCACCGCCTTTAACGCGCCGATGGCCGGAGCGGTTTTCGTCCTGGAAGAGCTCGTCCAAAAATTTGAGCACAGGATCGCGATCGCTGCGCTGGCGTCGTCGTCGACGGCCATCGCCATCGCGCATCTTGTTCTTGGCGATGCGCCGGATTTTCACCTGCCGGCGCTGGATTATCCCGCGCCGGCGATTGGCCCGCTGTTCTTCATCCTTGGCGTCGTATGCGGGGCCGTTGCGGTCGCCTACAATAAGGCGGTGCTCGCGACGCTGGCCGCGGTCGACCTCGTGCGCGGCCTGCCGGCGGAGACATGCGCCGCAGCGATCGGCGCGGCGGCGGGCGCTCTAGCCTGGTTCGGACCGGAATGCGTCGGCGGCGGAGACAATCTCACTCAGGATGCGCTGCTTGGCTCGCAAGGTCTTTTCGTCCTGCCGTTTCTCTTTCAGCTCAGGTTTTGGTTCGGCGCAGTGTCCTATTCGGCAGGCACGCCGGGCGGTCTTTTCGCGCCGCTGCTGACGCTGGGCGCTCAGTTGGGGCTGCTCTTTGGCGCCCTTTGCGGCTTGGCGTTCCCGAACCTTCCCGTTCAGCCACAAGCCTTCGCGGTTGTGGGGATGGCCGCGTTCTTCTCGGGCGTCGTTCGCGCGCCGCTCACCGGGCTCGTGCTCGCGACGGAAATGACGGGCAGCGCGCTCCTGCTGTTGCCGATGCTGGCGGCCTGTTTCACGGCCATGCTCATTCCAACGCTGATGGGCGACGCGCCTATTTACGACGCCCTGCGCGACCGCCTGAAGGGATCGCCATAGCGGCCGGGCGGGCCTGAATGCGCCGGTTGAAGCATCGGGACAGTTTCTGGGCGCGGAGGATGGCGGGGGAAGTAGTCCCACCACCTAATTGGCGCCGACCTTCGCCGAAGTTTTCAAAGCCCCAATAAATCAGCACGAAATTGCTTGGACCCTCCTTGTGCGTCCATCGATGTCAAGGGTGTCAACGGCAGGAAATCGCTCCGCCGTTGACAAATGGACACGATCATCGCGCGACTCATTTGCGATCTATCCAAGCGGCGTGCTCAGCGCTAGGCGGTTCTCGCAGCAGGGAGATGTCTATCACAGCAGACGTGGCGTCGTGGCGAAGATGAAATGGAACAGCGTAGACAATTAATTTTTTTGTAATTAGTATATACGAAGTGTTCGTTAGTCTTAAAAAGCGCCTGTCACGAATCACAAGAGCTATGGCTAAAACCGAGGCGCGAGCAGTGATGCGCGAGGGGAGCGAGGCGGTGGAGCTTGACATCAATGCG
>JBFXJV010000051.1:0-13128 GCA_050174515.1 Methylocystis sp. | reverse complement strand
CAGACGTTTTCACTGAACGCTGACTTTCGCCGTGAACGTGTAGCCGATTGAGCGAACTGTCTGGATGTATGCGGGGTCCCGCGGGTCATTCTCGATCTTTTGACGAAGCCGGCTTATCAAAATGTCCACGCTCCGCTCGGTCGTTGACGCCGCCTTCAGTTCGTCGCGCGAAAATACTTTTCCGGGATTGCGGCAGAACGTCAGCAACAGGTCGTATTCGGCGCTTGTCAGGATCACCCGTACGCCGGTCGGCCCCGACAGACGACGTGTCGCAGGGTTGAGAAGGAATCCGGAAAAGCAATAGGCGCCAACATTCTGCTCCGGCCGGATGTCCGGGGTCGTCCGCCGCAGGACCGCGCCGATGCGCGCGAGCAGCTCGCGGGGGACGAACGGTTTGACCAGATAATCGTCTGCGCCAAGCTCAATGCCTAGAATCCGGTCCGTGTCTTCGCCTCTTGCGGTCAGCATGATCAACGGGGGGCATCCCGACTCCTGCAACCGCATGCAGATGGAAAATCCATCCTCTTCGGGAAGGTTGACGTCGAGCACGATGAGATCGACCTGCTTGCGGGCGAGAACCTCGTCCATCTGTTTGCCGTCTTCGGCAAGCATCACATCAAACCCATGGTCGCTGAGATATTTCGAGACGAGCGATCTAATATCTTCGTCGTCCTCTACGACGAGGATCAATCGACTTTCTGCATTGCTTGGCGCGGTTTCGTTCAAGGCCGGGGATTTCATTTGCTCGTGGCGACGGATTTCATTTACGCTTGGCGACGCGCCAGTGGCGCGTTCTCAGCCGAAGGTCTCCCCCGGCTGTGTCGAGATTCTGGCCTGTTCATTTCGTACTGTTGTCGGCAATCGCAGCGTATCACGACCCGTAAAGTCGCTGGAGACGCCGGCGATTTTACGCCAACAACCGGTCTGAGTTTGCTCGAACTTCGATCTCTCATATGGCAAGCGGCTACAAAAGGGCTTCCGGATAGAATCTTAGCAGGAGATCTCTATAGTGATGGAGCATGTATAAGATAACGCCTCTCGGCAAAGCATCTCGCCATTCATCGCTACTTCCGCAACGATAGTGCGATGACAGGTCCGTCGCTCCTTGCTGCCGGCCGGTTATTGCGGCAAATGAAAACCTGCCGGGATCAGGCATGAGCGCATTTTTTAAGACCTCTGTTCGCGACAACGTGGCGAAGAAATCTGCCGTGCTTGAGGTTATGTCCTCCATGCGCAGCGTGACGATCCGTGAATCGTCGTACGCCCATGAGCGGAGATCATGCAAAGGACCGTTCGTTTCAGGTTGAAAGTGACTCGATTCCAGAAATGCGAGCGTCAACGCCATGCCAATGTCTTTGTCTACTTGGCTCAGAACGCGCCTCTGCTCAACCAGGGAGTCCCATCCATCAACCGGATGCGTGCGGAGGTGAGAGTAATATGCGGAGACAATTACACTCAACGGATTTCTGATGACATGTATGCATTGCATGTTGGCGGATAGGGGATCTTGTATGCTGAAATAGTCAGCATTCAACGCGATCACGATGTCATTGTCAGAATTTAGCACCTTTTCTATAGTATATCCAGAATTTTGACATCGGCGTCCCCACGGGATTGCTATGTATTTTAGATTATTATTCAGACAAATATCTACAATAATTGAAGTTAACCACGACGATGCACATTTATGGTGCGTAAATAATACAAGTTTTTTATGTTTTTTAGCCAAAAATTGAAGTGGATTAGCGGAACGAAAAACCTTGATCACTGTAGTCTCGTGTCTCTAAGCAACGCCGCTCTATTCGCACTGCTTGAACCAGTAAGCGAGTTATTCGAAAATTCCGCGCGGGCGTGTCGGGATTTTGGCGTTTGTGTTTCATTTTGTTTCGGGCAGACTCGACGTATCCGCGCCACGAAAGCAAGCCGACGAACCATCCGGCGCACCAGGCGCGTCAACTGCCGCCGCAGCGTCCGATGTCCCAATAACTTAGGACGTGTAAACGCTTCGGCGGCCGGAGAAATGGCCATTGAACGCGCGATTGCCTTTGCTGAGATTGCGAATAGAAGGAGAGCCGCCGATGCTCGATGGGGTCATTCTGCTGTGGTTCCTTCTCACCGCCCTTTCCGTCGCTTTCGTTGCGATCGATATTCTTGCGACGCCGGAATCCACGGTGATGAAATGGGGGTTTGTGCTGGTGACGCTGTTCACCGGGCCGTTCGGGGCGTTTCTGTATGTCCTGGGTTGCCGTGAGCCGCTGCCAGGCCTGCACGAAGCCTATGTCGCGACGCCTTGGCGACAGGCGCTCGGCTCCGCCATGCATTGCGTCGCCGGCGACGGCGTCGGCATTCTCGTCGGAGCGGTCGTCGCGGCGCTGCTGAGCCTGCCGCCCCTTGCGGATTTCCTACTCGAATATGTGCTCGGCTTCATGTTCGGCTGGAGCATTTTCCAGGCTCTGTTCATGCGCGACATGGCAGGCGGGTCTTACAGCAAGGCGCTCAAGACGACCTTCATTCCCGA
The DNA here is from genome assembly GCA_050174515.1 of Methylocystis sp. Lineage (GTDB taxonomy): Bacteria > Pseudomonadota > Alphaproteobacteria > Rhizobiales > Beijerinckiaceae > Methylocystis. The sequence continues at coordinate 10,610 of JBFXJV010000051.1, read as the reverse complement.
ACTCACCTCGATGAACTGCCTGATGGCCGGAATGGCGATCGTTTCAATGATCGGCAAGGCGCATGTCGCGGGCGGCGATCATCCATCGTCGCCAGCGTTCTGGTTCATCATGAGCATGGCGCTGCTCGTCGGCCTCTGCGCCGCCTATCCGATGAACTACTGGCTGGTGGCGAACAAACTCAAGCATGGGATGACGACGGTTCGGCCCAAAGGGACAACGCCGGAGATGGGCGCCATGCCCAATATGGCGGGGATGACCGATTTGGCGCCGGGCGGCGCGATGGCGACGCCGGAAGGCGCGGACATGGACGAGCGCATGGACGCGCACATGGACATGCGGCCGAAGGTCTCCACGAAAAAGGTCGCCTTCGTCGTCGGGCTGTCCTTTTTGATCCTGACGGCCGGCGTCGCCATCGGCGTCATCCTTTCGCAAACATCTTGATCCGCGGGAATGGATGTCGGCCTGACGCCATTTTCGGCGATCGCAGATCTTCTCGCCGGCCTCCCAGCGATTGTTTGACGCCGTCAATGCCCGTCGTTGGAAAAGTGCTGATAGTCGACGCTTCTCTTCCAATGTCCGCCCCAGCGCCAGCCTTGTCGCGCGAAGGCCCTGGTCACGACGCCGCCGTCGACGATGATCCCGACAATATCTCTCCTGCGCTTGTCGGGTTGATCGTAGGCGCGCCCGGCTTCGGGCTCGGTGAGGTTTCCCTCACGATAGGGATTTTGAACCGGATTGATGTCCACCGCCATTCCATAGGCGTGTCGCGACATCGCGCCGCGATCGGTGGTTCGGCAGTTGAAGGCGCTGGTGTTGTTCGCCGCCATTGATCGCGCGTCATCGCCGCCGAATTCATCGATCAGCGACATTCGATAGATTCGAAATTTCCCGCTGTCGTAAATCTCCTGAAAGGCGGCGGCGACCGCCTTTGCGACGCTTCTTGCGACAATAAGAACGCCGGTTTGCGCATTGCCGTCGAAATCAAGATAAGGGATTCTCAAGAGAACAAGCTTGTCCCGTCCCGGACAAGGAAGTTCGGGTCGCCACGACCTCCCCTGCATATAAGCCCATATCGCATCCGGTATTGGCTCGGCAGTCACCTTGGCGCCCCGCGCATTTGCGCCTGCGCCTGTAAGCAGCAAGAACGCAAGCGCAACCGCTCGTCCAGCTCGCATACGGCGCCTTTGATCCTTTCGAAATTCGGACAATATGGTCGACATGCGCGTTCCTGCGGCTCTATGCCTTTTTAAACAATTGCCGCGCGGCGAGGGTCAATCCATTCCCTCGCCTCGCCTCGGTTGGACCGGCGCGGAAAAAACCTCCAGCCTTCAAACCGTCGCAGGGTCAAGCAACAGTTCGGCGGCGCTTAATGCGCCCCTTGTCCCGACATCGGAACGCCCGCGCCGTAGCGGAGCGGTTCCGCCGATGGAGGCCGCGCCCGCCGCGACCGGTCTCTTCAGTCTGCTATACTGGGTCCGTGGTCGCCTCGCGCAGCGTCTGTCGTGGGGGAGGCGGCGACGCGGCCGCATGCTCGTTTAGTCATGATCGGAAGGGGCATCAATGAACCGTAGAACCAAGATGGGACTTGCCCTGGGGATTGCGGTTTCCGCCGGGCTTATATCATTTTTGCTCGCCATACTGCTGCTGGCGCTGGCGGGATTCCTAATCATCTGGGGTAGAGACCCCGAGCGCACGGAAGAATTTGTCAAAGGTTTGCCGTTCGGCAATTACCTTCTCAAGGCAATGGCTCAATTAGACTCGATGATCTCGTCGCTGGGAGACTGAACGACTCCGCGGCGTGCGGAAATGGCTCCGCTCGCCGCGGTTGAACCGCTCCGGAGACGGAGCATCGGTCGGTCTTGAGCAGCGACGCTCTATCGCGCCGCCCGGTTCCTGCTTGCCCTCACGAGCTTCGACGACATCGGCATCGGCGCACTCAGGTCGTTGCGACCAGCTAGAGGGCAAGCCTCGATCTGAATTTGTCCTCGCGACGCGCATGAAACGCCACGACCGCCAAGCGGCGGCAGGGCGCCGCCTGGATCGACAAAGCGCCGGTTGCTCAGCACGCCCATTCCCATTGGCGGACATAACCGTTCCAGTAGAAGCACACGCCTGGGTCGTGCGGATGTCCGGGCCTGCTCCAATCCCTGTGCTGATAGCGCCAGGGCCCGCCATAGGCCTGGATATCGCCGTCGTAAGGATGCGGCCCCACGCGCTGCGCTTGGGCCGACGACGCGATGGCCAGGAGCGCCGCGATGATCGGATACTTGAGTTTGCGCATGTTTTCCTCCCGTATGATTGGTCTGTCGCCAATGCAACTGGGATGCGCATAAATGCATTCAACCCTAAGAAGGCTCCGCGCTGTTGCTCGAGCTTAAACGCGCTCTAACGCTTCAGAAATATTCTCGCGTGACGAGAGAGCCTAGCGCTTTGCAAATCGCTCGATGGCGTCGATAAACGCCTCCGGCGACGCGGCAATGCGGCGCGCGACATTCATCGGCAGCTTGACGAGGATCAGAACTGTCGAGAAGGCCGCGGCAAACGTCGACAAAGTAACGAAGCGTTGCATTCATATCTCCATCTTTGGGCGGTCCGCTCGTCGCGCAGCGCCTTATCGAAAGGGGCGGAAGGCGGCCAAGAGCACGCGGGCATGTGTTTTTGCCATGCAGACGTTTCAGCCGGTTTGCTGCAATGTTGCCAATCGGTTTCAGCTTGCGACAAATTTGTGCGCCGGCGAAAGGCGCGCGCTCATCATCGATCCGACTTTGCCCGAATTCCGCCTCATTTGGCCAAAAAAAAGCAAAATTGCCCTATAGGCAGAGTCAGCTCGGGCGCGCCGGACGGCAGAACGGCGTCGCATTGGAGGGGGCTATGAAAAAGTCGTCGGCTATGGCTGCAGCCGTTGCTGCGCTGTTCGGCATGACTCCGGCATCGGCTTTCGATCTGACGGCGCCGGACCCGCCTGCGCCGCTGATCACGGGGATGCTCGCGTCTAATCCAGAGCCAACCTTGAGAATCGGCGCTTATGTCGGCGCATTGAGCGACCAGTCGCTGCTTAACATTACCGTCCTGCGGCCGTGGGCGCCGAACCTTGCCTCTGGCGTTCTCGTCGACGCCCATGCCGTTTACACCGCCTATCGTTTCCAAAGCATCCCGATCGAACTGGAAATCGAAGGAGGGATCGCCAAGCGGTTCGGCAATCGCGAGGCCGGACAGCAGTGGGAGTTCGATCTGATCCCCATGGCGAGATGGACGTATTTTCCGTGGAACGATTACGTCTACACAAATTTCAGACTTGGCCTGATCGGCGCAAGTTACGTCACCGGAATCTCAGATTTCGAGCGACAATTCGACAGCAGCGGCCATAGCGCCCAATTTCTGAACCTGCTCGTTCCAGAATTCACCGTGTCTCCTAGCAAGGACGCGCCATTTGAGGTTTTCGTTCGCGTTCACCATCGCTCAGGCGTCTATGGGCTCATCAATGGAGTTCATGGCGCGTCAAACTACATCTCAACTGGAATTCGCTTTACCGCCTTTTGACAGAAGATTGTCGCCGCGCCGCAAATGGCGCCTTCGCCGGCCATTCGCCAAAAATGTCTGATCGAAGTCGATCTGCGACGATATCGACCGCCGCCGCAACCTGCGGCGACAGCGGCGCGCCGAGCGCGAAGTTTGCGCCTTCGATCGCGTAAACGACGCAACGCCCAGGCAACACGCCAAGCGCCCTGGCGAGCTCCAGAGCCTCTACGAGACCAAAGCCATGCGTCGATGCGCCAAAGGCAGTCTGCGGGAGCGGGCCTTTGCCGATATCGAAGCGGCGAATCACGCCAGGGGCCGCCCCGGAACGACAGGCGTCGACGATGAAAGCGGCGTCTGCGCCTTCAAGCCGCGCCAACAGTCTTGTCGCCTCGCCCTCCTCCTCGATGATTTCGACGTCGCGGCGCGAGGCTCTCAGCGCTCGCGCGACTGCCCTGCCCACGGCGTCGTCGCCACGCTGAGGATTGCCAACGCAGAGCGCGATGATGCGCCGGCGCTCGCGCGCTCTATCCGCCACGATCGATTTCGAGCCGCAGAAAATGCGTCGCACAGGAAATGCAAGGATCATGATTGCGGATCGTTTGCTCGCAGCGGTGACGAAGCGCCTCATCCGGCAGATCGAGCCAAGCGGTGGCGAAGGTCTTCAAATCCGCTTCGATGCTGGGCTGATTCTGCGACGTCGGCGGAACGATGCGCGCGTCGGCTATCTTTCCATCGGCGTTGAGACGATAGCGGTGATACAGCATGCCGCGCGGCGCCTCGGTCGCGGCGTAGCCGGTTCCCGCGCGCGGTTCTATGTCAACAGACGGATGTTCCGGCTCTTCGTAGTTCGCGATGATCCGCAGCGCCTCGTCGCAGGCATAGAGAACTTCAACCGCGCGAACGACGATGCTGCGGAAGGGATTGGCGCAGACCGTTCCTAGTCCGGCTTCGTGCGCGGCCTCGCGCGCAAGCGGCGAGAGCGACGCGGCGTTGAGCGCATAGCGCGCCAAGGGGCCGGTGAGATAGGATCCGCGCGCTTTCAACTGCGCGTGCAGCGCAGTCGAATGCGCGACCTGCGTCTCTTCGAAATGTTCGTCATATTCCGCGGCCGAAATGTCGAGTCCGCGGCTGGAGGCGATGCGGCCGTCGCTGAATGGGTATTCGCCGTTCCCCCGCAAGGCGACGAATTCATAGTCGCGCTCGACTTCGGGGAAATCAAAGGTGGCCGTCCAACGCACAGTGGCGAGCGCCCAGTCCCGCGCGCGCTTCAAATCCTCGGCGAGCGGCTGAAGCTCGCGCTTGCGCGGCGTGCGGTAAAAGCCGCCGACGCGGACATTGATCGGATGGATTTCACGGCCGCCGAGAAGCGCAATGATCGAATTGCCGGCTTTTTTGAGATTGAGTGCACGCTTCACGATGTCGGCGTGGTCGCGCGCCATTTCTATCGCGCCTTCATAGCCGAGAAAGTCAGGCGCATGAAGCATATGGACGTGCAGCGTGTGGCTCTCGATCCATTCGCCGCAATAGATGAGCCGCCGCAGTTCGCGCAAAGGTCCGTCAACGACGACGCCGAGCGCATTCTCCATCGCGTGAACCGCGCTCATCTGATAGGCGACCGGACAGATGCCGCAAATGCGCGCCGTGAAGTCCGGCGCCTCCGTAAACATGCGGTCGCGCAAAAAGGCTTCGAAGAAACGCGGCGGCTCGAAGATGTTGAGCTCCGCCGACTGCACGACGCCGTCGCGCGCCACAACCTTGAGCGCGCCTTCGCCTTCGACGCGCGCAAGCTGATCGACCTTGATCGTCCTAACCTTCATGACGTTCGCTTTCCTTTCGGAAGGCGTCGGCATTGGCGTTGAAGGTCCGATAGACGCGCTTGAGCGCATCCTCGTCCATGCCGAGCTTGCGCAACGACCCGGAGAGCGACGGCGCGTTAGGCGTCTCCATCGGCCCGTAGCAGCCATAGCAGCCGCGATTGTAGGAAGGGCAGATCGCGCCGCAGCCCGCGTGAGTCACAGGCCCGAGACACGGCGTCCCGTGACTGACCATCACACAGAGGTTGCCGGCGATCTTGCATTCGACGCAGACGCTGTGCGGCGGCGTCTGCGGCTTACGTCCGGCGAGAAAGGCGGAAATCACTTCGACCAGCTGCCTGGTGCTGATCGGACAGCCCCGCAGTTCGAAATCGACCTTCACATGTTCGGCGATCGGCGTCGACGTGGCGAGCGTCAGAATATAGTCGGGCCGCGCATAGACGATGGCCGCATATTCACGCACGTCGGCGAAATTGCGCAGCGCCTGAATGCCGCCCGAGGTGGCGCAGGCGCCGATTGTCATCAGCAAGCGCGACTTCTTGCGGATTTCCTGAATGCGCACGGCGTCATGCGGCGTCGTCACCGAACCTTCGACGAGAGAGAGATCGTATGGACCCTCAACTGTCGCCCGCGTCGCCTCAAGGAAATACGCGATCTCGACTTCGCCGGCGATCGCCAGCAGTTCATCTTCGCAGTCGAGCAGGCTGAGTTGACAGCCGTCGCAAGATGCGAATTTCCAGAGGGCGAGCTTTGGGCGAATGCGCTCCACGTCACAGCTCCCGACAGGCGAGAAAATTGCGGACACGGTCGTAAGAATGCACCGGCCCGTCCTTGCAAATGAAGAGCGGACCGAATTGGCAGTGGCCGCAATGGCCGATCGCGCATTTCATGTTGCGCTCCATCGAGACGAAAATTCGAGAATCCGCTATCCCGGAATCTTCCAACGCAAGCGCGGTGGCGCGGATCATCACCTCCGGCCCGCAGATCATCGCGACAGTGTCCGCAGGATCGAAACGCAGCTTCGACAGAAGGGGCGTGACATAGCCCACGTCTCCCGTCCATTCCAGACCGGCGCGCTCCACCGCCACGCGCAATTGGAAGTCGGGCGTTCGCCGCCACGCCTCCAGTTCGCCGCGAAAAATCAGATCGTCCGGCGCGCGCGCGCCATAGAGAACGCCGACGCGGCCGTAAGCGGCGCGATGGCGTAGCAGCCAGTAGATGACGGGGCGAAGCGGCGCGAGGCCAATGCCGCCGGCGATCAGCAGCACATCGAATCCCTTGGTCTCTTCAACCGGCCAGCCGACCCCGAAGGGACCGCGCACGCCGACGCGATCGCCGATCTTCAATTTTCCGAGCGCGGCGCTCACCGGCCCCACGGCGCGAATCGTGTGAGTGAGCCGCTCCGGCGCCTGCGAGTCGCCGCTGATGCTGATCGGTATTTCGCCGACGCCGAACGCATAGAGCATGTTGAATTGCCCCGGCGCGAAGGGCATGGCGCGTTCTGGCGCGAGATCGAACGTAAACACGTCTTCCGACTCGCGGATGAAGCGCGTCACCGGCGTCATGCGCGGGACCATCGGATGGCGTTGCGCCGCGCAGGCTTCAAGCGTTTGCGGCATCATACATCCCGAGCGCCTGCATCCGCGCCGACTGCAACCGTTTGACGAGCGGCGGAATGAAACGCTTCATCATTTCATAGCCGACGCGCGGATCGGCCTCGCACTTGCCACGCAGGCACTTGCCATCAAATGCGATGGCGCGCGTTAGTTCCATGGCGCGCGCGTCGAATGACGAGCGATAGGGCGGAATGAGCCAGTCGGCGCCGAGAATTTCGCCGCTCTTGACGGTGAGGAAGGCGAAAGTTCCGCGTCCGGGAACAAAAGTCTCAAGCGCCACGGCGCCATGTCTCAGGAGATAGAATGAGTCGGCGGCGGCGCTTTCGCGAAAAAAATAATCTCCCGGCTGCAAGACGACATTCTTCGCGCAACCGGCGACGAGCGCCAGCGTGTCTTCATCCAATCCCTCGGCGAAGGGATGATGACGGAGCAGATCGGCAATTTCCTTCATCGCGGCTCCTTGCCGGAGGCGTCATGTCCACGGATAGCGCGGACCTCCTCGGTAATGTCGATGCCCACAGGACACCAGGTGATGCAGCGGCCGCAGCCCACGCAGCCCGAAGAGCCGAACTGGTCGATCCAGGTGGCGAGCTTGTGGGTCATCCATTGGCGGTAGCGCGATTTCGCGCTGGCGCGCACGCTGCCGCCGTGAATATAGGAAAAGTCCATAGTGAAGCATGAATCCCAGCGCCGCCAGCGTTCGGCGCGCTCGCCGGAAAGATCGGACACGTCTTCGACCGACGTGCAAAAACAGGTCGGACAGACCAGCGTGCAATTTGCGCAGCTCAGACAGCGCGTCGCCACCTCGTCCCAGCGCGGATGTTCGAGATTGTTCGTCAGCAGTTCGTGGAGATCGTCCGAACGCATTTCGCGACCCATCGAGGACGCGGTTCGTTCGATCACGGCTTCGGCGGCTTCGATCTCGCGATTAGAAGCGGCGCGATGCGGAATCTGCGCGATGAGCGCGCGCCCTTCGTCGCTGCCGGTCTCGACGAGAAAAACATGTTCGCCGCCGTCGAGAAGCTCGGTCAGCGCAATGTCGAAGTCCCGCTCGACGCGTGGACCCGCCTGCATCGAGGCGCAAAAACACGTGCCTCCGGCCTTGCCGCAATTTACCGCGACGATCAGCGCGCGCGCGCGCAACGCCTGGTAGTGGGGATCGGCGTAGAGGTCGCTGATGAGCGTCCGATCCTGAATTTCAATCGCGCGTATTTCGCAGGCGCGAACGCCGATGAAGGCCAGTCGATCTTCGGGCTGCGCCTCGGGCGCTATGCTGATGTCGTCCCCGTGGCGCTCCGCCGTCCAGAGCCGCAGTTTCGGCGCGTGGAGATATTTCTTCCACGACTGCGGACCGACCGAAAATCCAAAGAAGGCGTTGTCGCCGCGACGCATCAGCCTGTAGCGGCCGCCGTCCTGTTCATCAGTCCATCCACGCGGCAGATCGTCGATCGATTCGATATCGCCGTAAACGATCGCCTGGTCTTGCAAGCTCGGTCCGATCGCGCGATAGCCGCGCGCCTGGATCGCCTGCAGCAACGCTTCCAGGCCATCGACCGTTATAGTCGCCATCGCGCCGTCAACCTGGGTCACCATCCGCTCCTGTCGGGATCCCTTGGCGTGCAACTCAAGATATATTGGGCCTCAGGGGATTTTGTCTGCGCCAATTATATGCATTGCCGGCGGCCATGTGACGCGGCGATGACATCAGCCGGATGTTGAAAACCGAGCGCTCTACCGCGTCTCCCCGGAGCGGCCTTCGACGCCTCGCCGGGCCAGCGGCAAGACAAGCGCGCCGAATTCGCGGTTCGCCGGTTGCTCGCTTCCCGAGCACGAACTATCTTGACATTCAAATTCGGCCAACTGGCGCGAAGAACAAGGCGAAGGCGCCGCAGCGTCATTCGCGCCCGAACCAGCGAGGATTGCTCATGTCGAATAGCTCCGACCCGGCCGAACCGACGCCGCCGCACGAAGAGAACTGGGCGACGACGATCGGGCACGGCATCGAGACGCTCGAACATGGCTTGGAGGAGATCAGGACCCAGCCGGCGGAAGTTCTCTTCCTCGACGTCCTCAAAATCGACCTGCCCTATATCGTCATGCTCTCGACAGCCGTGCTCGGCATCGGCATTGTCACCTTCACCGGACAACCGGTCGCCTTTTACTGGGAGCTCCTGACGCCGGTCTATTGCGCCATCTGCATTTACATCGGATGGCGCCATGCGGAAACGACGCATGAACGCACGCGGCTCATTTGGACCCAAGTGCTGCACTGGGCGGCGTTTCTGTTTGGCATGTGGCTGATCTATTCGCCGCCGTTGCGCCAGCTGATCGATGTCAACGCCGCCGGCCTCAATCTGATGGTGCTGCTCGCCGTCGCGACCTTCGTCGCCGGCGTTCACGCCGCCGCTTGGCAAATCTGCGTCGTCGGAATCCTTCTCGGACTCTTCGTCCCCTTGGTGGCGATTATTCAGCGCTCGTCGCTGTTCATTCTCGTTTCCGTGCTCGGCGTCGGCTTCATTGTCGCGAGCATCTACATCACAATGCACGCGCATCGCCGACAGACCAAAGCCGTCGAGGACGATATCGCCTGAGCGAACCGCGCGCCGGCGCTCTGCCGGCGCGCACCTCATTAGATCACGCTGCATTTGGGCGATATCGCCCAAATGCAGCTAATGCGATCGATTCCTGTAGTTAAGAGCGCGCTTTTCCGTGAGCTGCGCTCTATGCTGAGGCGGGCTGCGCGGACAGCGCAGCGCGGATAGCGTCTTCTTTGGACTTGTCGAAGGACGTCCGCAACACTACGCCGCCGACGCCTTTCAGCCCTTCGAGCACCTTGTCGGTCGTCATCTTGCGAACCAGCAGGAACAATGCGGCGCCGCCAGGCGGAACTGCGGCGGCGACGTCCTTCATGAATTTGTCGTCGATGCCGAAGTCGGTCAGAGCGCCGGAGACGGCGCCGGCGCCAGCGCCGATCGCGGCGCCGGCCAGCGGCATCATGAAGATCAACCCGATCAAAGCGCCCCAGAACGCGCCGGAGACTCCGCCAAGCGCCGTGGTGCTGAACAGCTGATTGAGCTTCACCGCCCCGTCCGGGTTTTTGACCGCGACGACCGCGTCGCCGAGTTCGATCAGATATTCCTTCTGCATGGTGAAGAGCTTCTGTCGAACCTCTTCGGCCTTTTCTTCGGAGGGAAACGCAATCACGAGAAGATCATTCATTGGCCTCTCCTATTCCGCGCTCAGATCTCGGCGCGGCGCCATTCACGATCTAGTTCAGTGCATAGAACAAGACAATGCGGCGCGGAGCGGCTCCTCCTCGGAAAGGCCGCGGCAGGCGGCCGGACGGCCGATGCCGGCGGACCAGCTCTCCCAAAGGAAATCAATTCTCGTGGGGGCGCGATCGTGCGACCTCTGCGCGGACGCGATGCGGAACGCGCCGCGGCGCAGCATACAGAAAACAGAGCGGCGAGAGCGCCGCGGCTAGCAGCAGCATGGCGACAACCATAGAGCGTCTCCCGGATTTTTCGTTTGTGGACGCCGCCCGCCCCAGGCGGGCGGCGCCATGTCTCTTCGTTCAGCCGATTACTCGGTCAGAAGGGCGACGCCTTCCTTGCCGATCAGACGCTGAATGTTCATCAGCAGCTGAAGGACGACGCCGAA
>JBFXJV010000050.1:0-13168 GCA_050174515.1 Methylocystis sp. | reverse complement strand
GGTTCACCCGGCTTTTCATCGTGCCCGGCGCGCAGCCGCAGATTTCCGCGGCTTCCTCATAGGACATGCCGGAGGCGGCGACGAGGATCAGCGCTTCGCGCTGATCGAGCGGCAGTTTCTGCATCGCGTCGCGAAAGTCGAGAAAGTCCATATGCGCGTGCTGCGACTCAGGCGCGACCAAGCGACCGGCGATGACGCCGTCGGGATCGGGCGCTTCGCGTCGGCGCTTGCGATATTCGCTGTAATAGATGTTGCGCAGGATGGTGAACAGCCAGGCGGTGAGATTGGTGCCTTCCGAGAATGTCGTGAGGCTGCCCCAGGCCTTGACCAGCGTTTCCTGAACGAGGTCATCGGCGCGATCTGAGTTTCCACAGATCGACACTGCGAAAGCGCGCAGGCTCGGGATGGCCGAGATCAACTCGGCCTTCAATCCCTGTCCTGCCGATTGTGCGTCTTCGCTCGCCGTCACTCACTCTTCCTCGGCGCGTCTAACGTCGCCGACGAAGATAGCACATTCGTTTCGAGTTGGTTCAAAAGTTTCAGAAACCGGTCGGGAACCGGTTGAGCCACGACGTCGTCGTAAAGATTGCGAAGCTCCTTTCCGATCGAGTCCTGGAATTCCACCGATTTTTGGCGTTGTACCGGCTTGGCGCCACATCGCGCCTCCCCACCTCCCCGGCGACGATCGCCGAATTCGTCACGCGTCATCACCCATCCCGTAAACGTCTCCAGCCTGCGAGGGCCGGGTCTCGGAGAATACCGCCCGTCGCCCGGGAAAGCATCATCCTCTGCTTTCGCGCGCGCAACTATATTCTCCGGATTCTTTTTCCCCATGGAGCCCTCTATTTTAATATGCATGATTTCTGGAGCCGCCGCGTTATAGTGCGCCGCAAGGACGATAGGCAAAACGCGCCGCTGAAGGATTGGTTCCCTAAAACGCCGAGCAGTTTTGACGCATTGTCCAAGTTTTGAATCGGCTTAGCTCGCACGCGCCTTTTTTCGGGAGGCTCGATGCTGCTGGAGTTGTAAGGCATGTCGGAACCTAAGGAAATTTCTGCGCATATTCCCTATTTGAGACGCTTCGCGCGCGCATTGGTCGGCGATCGGGAGGGGGGCGACGCTTATGTGCTGGCCACGCTCGAAACCGTCGTGGCGGAACCCGGCCGGATTTCTGAATCTGAAGACCTTCGCGTCGCTGTTTACCGTTTGTTCCTGAACGTCTGGGCGTCGTCGCCGATCAACGCCCATATCGACCGCTCCGGCGCGTTGGAGGAAAACGGCCGGCGAAACCTCGAGGCGATTTCGCTGAAGCCGAGAATCGCCTTTTTGCTGCAGGCGCTCGAAGGGTTCGATCTCGACCAGATCGGGCAGACCCTGCAGGTTTCGGAGCGCGAGGCCGGCGCGCTGATCGAGGCCGCGAATGGCGAGATCGCGGACCAGATCGCCACCGACGTGCTGATCATCGAGGATGAGCCGCTGATCGCGCACGACCTCAGAAGCATCGTCGAGGAGCTCGGCCACCGCGTCGTCGCCATGCCGCGGACCCACGCCGAGGCCGTCGCGGCCATAAAAGAGAGCAGGCCGGGGCTGATTCTCGCCGATATTCAGCTTGCCGACGGGAGTTCGGGACTCGATGCCGTCAACGAGATTCTCGGCTCGCTGTCGACGCCGGTGATTTTCGTCACCGCCTATCCCGAACGGTTTTTGACTGGCGAACCGCCGGAGCCGGCCTTTCTGATCGCCAAGCCCTTCAATGTCGAAAGTCTGAAGGCGGTCATCAGCCAGGCGCTGTTTTTCGAACGGCGCGCCGGCCGACGAGAACGGACCGTGCCCTGGGTTGGCATGTGAGAAATTTTATCTAATTGATATTATAATATTTTTTTACAGCCGCTCCCCCTTCCGGAGAAATCGAACCGGGCGCCGATATAAATCGTCACGGCTTAGAAACATTGGCCGCCCCGGCGAGTTATAGCCGTAGGCGCAGGGGGAATTGTGAGGCTACCCATGGAGGAGATGAAGAAATCCAGTCGCGGTTTCGCGTCGATGGATCCTGAAAAGCAGCGTGCGATTGCGCGCAAAGGCGGACAGAGCGTTCCTGACGAAAAACGCAGTTTTTCGCAGAACCCCGACCTTGCGGCCCGTGCGGGTCGAAAAGGCGGCCAGAGCGTTAATCCCGCCAAGCGGAGTTTTTCGCGCGACCATGCGCTGGCTTCCGAGGCCGGCCGCAAGGGCGGACATGCTTCGCATGGAGGCGGCGCCCAGAAACGCAGCGCGCCGATCTAAGCGCAGCGCGCCGCCTTAAGAGCGCTTTCCGCCGAAGCGGGAAGGGTTGGGCGACAGAAAGCGAATTAAAACAAGAAACTGTAGCCCCGATCCGACGACGTCGGATCGGAAGAGGCTATAGGAGCGACGCAAACGTTACGCGGCAAAGGGTTTTGAGCGCTGCGCGACGAGGGAATAAAGCGCGTCGTCGTCTCGCGTCGCGCGCATGGTCGCCACGAGGCCGGGATCCCGCAACATTCTGGCGGCGCAGGCAAGCGCCTTCAGATGGTCGGCCCCTGAACTCTCGGGCGTCAGAATCATAAAGACAAGATCGACCGGCGCGCCGTCGAGCGAGCCAAAGTCGACGGGCCGGTCGAGGCGGCCAAAGATTCCGCAAATTCCCTTTAGCTTCGAGAGCTTGCCGTGCGGAATGGCGATGCCGTCGCCGATTCCGGTCGAGCCCAGCCGTTCGCGGTGCAAAAGCGCATCGAAAATCTCGCGCGCCGGCAGCCCGCAGATTTTCGCAGCCTTGTCGCTGAGCTCCTGGAGGAGATGCTTTTTCGTCGTCGCCTTCAACGAGGCGCACACCGAATCCGGCGAAACCAAGTCCGTTGGCCGCATGCGACGGTCATCCTGCTTCTCATTGGAGGTCTAGGGCCGCTAAGGGCTTTGACCATCCTTGAAATTTCAACGTCTCGCTACTTTCGCCAAAATCCGAAGGGAATTGGGAGAATGGCAAGATGCATGCCGAGAACGCCCTTATTATGGCCCCGCTGCGACGTTTTTTCCGTCGGCGCCGGTTCTTCCGTCAGCGCGCGTCGCCCTCGGATGGAGGCGTGTCGATCCAGCCGATATTCTCGTCGCCGCGCCGATAGACCACATTCACGCGGCCGGTGTTGGCATGCCGAAACACCACGACAGGCGCGCCGGTGAGATCGAGGTCGAGCACCGCCGCCGAAACCGACAGCCGCCGCAATTCCCTGGTCGATTCGGCGATGATCGCCGGGCTGAACTCGGCCGGCGCCTCAATTTCCTGATCGGGCGCCTCGATCACATGATAGGCGACGACCTCGGCCTCAGCGCCATCGCCCGCGGCATGACCATGATCGTGATGGCTCTTGAGCCGGCTCTTGTAACGGCGCAGGCGCTTCTCGATGCGTTCCGCCGCCTGATCGAAACAGGCGTAGGGCTCCTGCGCGCGGCCGTCGGCCTGCAGCACGATTCCCGAAGCAAGATGCAGGCTGCAGTCGGCCCGATAGCCCGAACCCTCAGGCGAAATCGTGACATGACCGGTGACGAGACCGTCGAAATATTTGGCCGCCGCCGTCTCCAGCCTTTGCGTCACATGGACGCGCAGGGCTTCGCCGATGTTGATGTTCTTACCGGAAACCCTGAGAGACATTTTCCATTCCGAACTTTCTTTGCGAACGCCGATTCGGTCACGGAAAGAACGGCCGCGCGCCTGCCGCGCCGCCGTCGGACCAACCGCTTGTTGCGCTATCCGCCCTGAAATTTCCGCTCGTGGCGTCGGCGAATCGCCGACAGTCTGGCCAAGGAGCGCAAATCGCGCGCAGCGTTAGAAGCCTCGGCGCTTGAAGTCAATGGAGTCCTTCCCTGATCGCCTCTAATGCGCCCAACCGCCAGCCGGCCGGTCGATCGCACATTAATGGGCTGTGATACGCGCCTGCGCAAGCTTGGCGCGGCGCCGATCGACCGAAGACGGAATCCGCAGGCTGTCGCGGTATTTTGCGACCGTGCGCCTTGCGATGTCGATGTCGCTCGCCTTCAGCCGCTCGACGATGGCGTCGTCCGACAGAATATCGTCCGGCGTTTCGCGGTCGATCATCTGCTTGATGCGAAAACGCACCGCCTCCGCCGAATGCGCCGCTCCGCCGCTCGTCGTCGCGATCGAGGCGGAGAAGAAATATTTGAGTTCGAAGACGCCGCGCGGCGTCATCATGTATTTGTTCGACGTCACCCGCGACACTGTCGATTCATGCATGCCGATCGCGTCGGCCACCGTTCGCAAGTTCAGCGGACGCAAATGTTCGACGCCATGCGCAAGGAAGGCGTCCTGCAGGCGCACGATTTCGGAGGCGACGCGCAGAATCGTTCGAGCCCTCTGCTCGAGGCTCTTGGTCAGCCAGTTGGCGTTCTGCAGACAATTCGAAATGAAGCTCTTGTCCGTGGCGCCAGTGGCGGCGGCGCTGACCTGCGCCGCATAGCTGTGATTCACCAATACCCTTGGCAGCGCGTCCGCGTTGAGTTCGACGTGCCAGCCGCCGTCAGCCGCCCCGCGCACGATGACGTCAGCGACCAGCGGCTGGATCGGCGCGCCGCCGAAGGCCCGGCCCGGCTTAGGCTCCAGCCGGCGCAGCTCGGCGGCCATGTCCGCAATGTCTTCGTGGTCGACGCCGCAGAGCTTGCCGAGCTGCGCGAAATCGCGGCGCGCCACGAGCGGCAGGTTGGCGATGAACGTCTGCATCGCCGGATCGTAGCGATCGCGCTCCTTGAGCTGGATCGCAAGACATTCCGCCAGATCGCGCGCGCCGACGCCTGAGGGGTCGAAAGTCTGGATGATCGTGAGGACGCGCTCGGCCTCGGCTCGTTCGGCGTCGAGACGGTCGGCGATCTCGCCTAAATCCTCGCGCAGATAGCCGCTTTCGTCGATTCCGTCGATGACCGCCTGGCCGATGATTCGATGGCGCGGATCGGGGCAGGCGAGCGCCAGCTGTTCGGCGAGATGCTCATGGAGATTCTGCCGGTCGGCGACATAGGCTTCGAGATTTGGCGCTTCGCCGTCGGCCGACCCGCCGCCGGCGGCGCCTGTCCATGACGTGGCGGAAAGACCTGCGCCGTCAGGCGCTTCGTCGCGCGCCCGCTCGCCCACCGCCGGACCCTCGGGGTCGAAGGCGTTGCTCATGTCGGCGCCGAGATCTGCGGAGAGCGTCGCCGAGTCGACGGCAAGATCCTGTCGCGCCCAGTCGCCTTCCTGTGGTCCTTCGAAGGCGTCCGCGGCGTTCGGCTCATCGCCCGGACGGGACTCCGCCGCGTCAATGCCGCCTTCGCCTTCCTGCGCCTCGAGCAGCGGATTGCGCTCAAGCTCGTCATGCAAAAAGGCGGAAAGCTCGACATTCGAGAACTGCAGCAGCTTGATCGCCTGCAGCAGCTGCGGCGTCATCACCAGGGCTTGGCCCTGACGCATCATCAATTTGGTGGAAATCGCCATTTCGCCCGACCCACGCGAACGCTTCCGACCGCCTCTCTGCGGCCCGTTTTTTGCTTATATCACTTCGATCGAGCATGCACAGGGCCAAAAAAGCAGCTTTCCGCCAAGCAAAGTGCCCAAGCGTTGGTCAGTGTTACGGATTGTCCCTGGCGGGCGAAGCGACCTGAAAAAACAACGCCATAAGGTCGCTACATGCGGAAATCTTCACCAAGATAAATGCGCCGCACGTCCGGATTGGCGACGATTTCCTCGGGCGCGCCTTCGGTCAGCACATGGCCATTGTAAATAATGTAGGCGCGGTCGGTGAGGCCGAGAGTCTCGCGGACGCTGTGATCGGTGATCAGCACGCCGATGCCGCGCGCCTTGAGATGCCGCACCAGGTCCTGAATCCCGCCGACGGCGATAGGATCGATGCCGGCGAAGGGCTCGTCGAGCAGCATGAAGGAAGGATGCCCGGCAAGGGCGCGGGCGATCTCGCATCGCCGCCTTTCGCCGCCCGAAAGCGCTACGGCCGGCGTGTGGCGCATGCGGGTGAGGCGGAATTCTTCCAAAAGCGCCTCAAGCTCCTCCTCGCGCTTCTTGGCGTCCGGCTGGGTGATCTCGAGCACGGCGCGGATGTTATCCTCGACCGAAAGCCCCCGGAATACCGACGCCTCCTGCGGCAGATAGCCGATTCCAAGCCGCGCGCGGCGATACATGGGCAGCGGCGTCACGTCATAGCCGTCGAGCGAAATCATGCCTTTGTCGGGCTTCACCAGCCCGGTGATCATATAAAAGACGGTGGTCTTGCCTGCGCCGTTCGGACCCAGCAGGCCGACCGCCTCGCCGCGCGCGACATGAAGGCTCACATCCTCCACGACGCGGCGCGATTTATAGGATTTCGCCAGATTATGGATCGACAGCAGGCCTTGGCCGTCGAATCCGGCGGGCTCGCGGTAGGCGGAATGTGGCTCGAAGCCCGCCGGCTCGCCCTCTTGGAGCGCGGGCGCCGGTCCCCAGAAGTCCTGGTCGCGCGTCGTCCCCTCGGCGTCTGTGCCTAAATTTTGGGCGCCGGCGTCGAGCCATTGGCTTTCGGCGATTTCGTCCGGTTTCCGCGACCGGCGGACGCCTTCGGCGAGCCGCGCCAGCGACCGGCCGGCGGCGCGAAAACGCGTCGAAAGTGCGGAAATATAGGTCAAGCGCGCCTTGTCCGTCGCTCTGAGCATCCAAGGTTTGGAAGCGTTAGCCGTGCTGTAGCCGATGAGCGCCGCTTCGCATATATGTGGCGTCCCTCGCCTTGCCGCGAGTCCCCCTCACGCCCGTTCCCCTCACGCCCAAGGGCGTTTCGCTGCGGCCTGTATTTCATAATCGTCGATCTTATCGGCCTTTTGGAGCGTCAGGCCGATATCGTCGAGTCCGTTCAGCAGACAATGTTTGCGAAACGGATCGATCTCGAATTTGATCACGCCGCCGTCGGGTCCGCGAATCTCCTGCGCTTCAAGGTCGACGGTCAATGTGGCGTTGGCGCCGCGGCTGGCGTCGTCCATGAGCTTGTCGAGCGCCCCCTGGCTGACCGTGATCGGTAAAATCCCGTTCTTAAAGCAGTTATTATAGAAAATGTCGGCGAAGCTCGTCGAAATGACGCAGCGGACGCCGAAATCGAGCAGCGCCCAGGGGGCGTGTTCGCGCGACGAGCCGCAGCCGAAATTGTCGCCGGCGACGAGAATGCTGGCGTTGCGGTAGGCCGGCTGGTTCAGCACGAAACCGGCGTTCTCGGAGCCGTCATCCTGATAGCGCATCTCCGAGAACAGCCCCTTGCCGAGACCGGTGCGCTGAATGGTTTTGAGATATTGTTTCGGGATGATCATGTCCGTGTCGACGTTCATGATCGGCAGCGGCGCGGCGACGCCGGTCAGCGTGGTGAATTTTTCCATTTTCCTCGCGCCAGGGACGACAATGTTCCGGGCCCATGTAGCAAATCGGCCGGTCGGCCGCAAAGCGCCGAGGTTCGCCGGCCCGCGCGCTCGCTCCAGGCCGGCCCGACCGCTTGCGGATGTGGCGCCCGCTCTCGCGCGGGCGCGCGGCCTTCTGCTAGCATGTAAAAAACGCGCCATGTTGCTCTCAAGATGATCCTGCAGCATCTGATCCCGCAAAATTACAACTGGCCGGTCGAAGCGGTCGGCTATCTCGCCGCGGCGGCGAGCGTGTTCGTCTATGTGTCGAACACCATGATCCCCTTGCGCATCGCGGCGATCCTCGCCAATGCGCTGTTCGCCTTCTATTTCTTTCTCAAGGGTCTATATCCGCTCTTCGCGCTCAACGCCTTTCTGGTTCCGGTCAATATGCTGCGGCTGCGGCAGATGCAGCGGCTCGTCTCCGACATTCGCGCCGCCGCCTCCGAGGATTTCGATTTCGAATGGCTGCGCCCCTATATGAAGCCACTCAAACTTTCCGAAGGCTTCGTTTTGCATCGCAAGGGCGATCTGTCGGAGGAAGCCTATCTCCTGGTGCGCGGCGACATCTACCTGCGCGAGCCCGACGTTACGCTGAGGCCCGGCGCGCTCTTTGGAGAAATGGGCATGTTCACCAATGAAAACCGCCGCACCGCCACCGCCGTGGCCGCGACGGACGTCGAACTGCTCTGCGTGCGCTACGACGATCTCCTGCAGCTCGCGGCGCAAAATCCCCAATTCGGCTTTTACCTGATGCGGCTCATGGTTCAGCGCATGCAGCATAATGTGGAGCTCGCCCGAACCGGCAAGGGCTGAGCGCGCGCTTCACTCGCGTGCGAGTCATGCCTGCGCCTGTCGCGGGCGTCCATGCCGAGACATCGCGCCGTGTTGTAGATTTCCGCTCCGCTTCGCCATAAGGACGTGGATGGCTTGGCCAAGCACGGCCGTGACGGCTGGCGGACGGAGACATGAATGTCGCAGAAAACCTACCCCGTTCCGGACGATTGGAAGAACAACGCGCGCATCGACGAGGAGAGCTACCGCCGGCTCTATGAACGTTCGATCGAAGATCCGGAAGGCTTCTGGGCCGAGCAGGCGCAGCGCATCGACTGGATCACGCCCTTTTCGATGGTGAAGCGCACGAGCTTCGATACGCATAATGTCTCGATCCGCTGGTTCGAGGACGGCACCACCAATGTCGCAATGAATTGCGTCGACAGGCATCTGCCGACGCGCGCGCATCAAACCGCAATCATCTGGGAAGGCGACGATCCTTCCGTCTCGCGCCACATCACCTACGCCGAGCTGCATGAGGAAGTCTGCCGCTTCGCCAATGTGCTCAAGAAGCACGGCGTCAAGAAGGGCGACCGCGTCACCATTTATCTGCCGATGATTCCCGAAGCGGCTTTCGCGATGCTCGCCTGCGCGCGTATCGGCGCGATTCATTCAGTGGTCTTCGGCGGCTTTTCTCCCGATTCGCTTGCCGGACGCATCGCGGATGCGGAATCGAACGTCATCGTCACCGCCGACGAAGGAATGCGTGGCGGCAAGAAGGTTCCGCTGAAAGCCAATGTCGACGCCGCCCTCGACAAAGTCTCCGCGAAAGCGGTCATCGTCGTGACGCGCACCGGCGCCGATGTCGACATGCAACCCGGCCGCGACTTCCGCTATGAGGAAGAAGCGGCGCGCGTGCACGCCGATTGTCCTTATGCGGAGATGGAGGCGGAGGACCCGCTGTTCATTCTTTATACGTCTGGCTCGACCGGCAAGCCGAAGGGCGCGCTGCATACGACCGGCGGCTATCTCGTCTATGCGTCGCTCACCCATGAGCTCGTCTTCGACTATCGCGAAGGCGACGTCTATTGGTGCACGGCGGATGTGGGCTGGGTCACCGGCCACAGCTATATCGTCTACGGTCCGCTCGCCAATGGCGCGACGACCTTGATGTTCGAAGGCGTGCCGAATTATCCGAGCGTGTCGCGCTTTTGGGAAATCGTCGACAAGCACAAGGTCGATATTTTCTACACCGCGCCGACCGCGATTCGCGCGCTGATGGCGGCGGGCGAAGCGCCGGTGAAAAAGACCAGCCGCAAATCGCTGCGCCTGCTCGGCTCGGTCGGCGAGCCGATCAATCCCGAGGCCTGGGAATGGTATCACCGAATCGTCGGCGAAGGCCGCTGTCCGATCGTCGACACCTGGTGGCAGACCGAGACCGGCGGCGTGCTGATCTCGCCGCTGCCCGGCGCGATCGATCTCAAGCCCGGCTCGGCGACGCGGCCCTTTTTCGGCGTCGCGCCGGAAATCGTCGATCCGCTCGGCAATGTTCTCGAAGGCCAATGCGAAGGCCTGCTCGTCATCGCCGATTCATGGCCGGGGCAGATGCGCACCGTCTTTGGCGATCACGAACGTTTCGCACAGACCTATTTCTCCGCCTATCCCGGCAAATATTTCACCGGCGACGGCGCCAGGCGCGATTCCGATGGCTATTACTGGATCACCGGCCGTGTCGACGACGTGATCAATGTCTCCGGCCATCGCCTCGGCACGGCGGAAGTCGAGAGCGCGCTCGTCGCGCATGAGAAAGTGTCAGAGGCGGCGGTGGTCGGCTATCCGCACGACATCAAGGGGCAGGGCATCTACGCCTATGTCACGCTCAACCAGGGCGTGACGCCGAGCGAACATTTGCGCAAGGAGCTGGTGCATTGGGTGCGCCACGAGATCGGCCCGATCGCCACTCCCGATATCGTGCAATTCGCGCCCGGCCTGCCGAAGACCCGCTCAGGCAAGATCATGCGGCGCATCCTGCGCAAGATCGCCGAAGGGGAATTCGGTGCGCTGGGAGATACGTCTACGCTCGCCGATCCGGGCGTCGTGGACGAGTTGGTGCGGGAGCGGCCGGGGAGATAACTGGCGTTCTATATTTAGTATTGGTTACCATCGATCTGCCGAGAATCGCCGCCTCTTGGAGAGCCAGCATTGACTGATGATTGGTTGCCTCCTCGCGAACTACGCCAACCGCTTCCAAGGAAGGTGGCGCGATCACCGAGGTTCTTTTGCGAGCAAGGGATCTTTGTGGCGCTTTGTATCGGTGTCGCGGCCGCCTTACTTGGAACTACGACTTACACAAAGCTGCGAGAGCAAACTTTAAGCCTCCGCGGAGTTACCGTAGAAGGACGCGTGATAGGAGTGATCGACCAGAGTAGGCGCCGCCCGAATTTCCAATCGATTTCATTTGAATTCAAGACTCCCGCAGGCGAAGTGGTCCGTTCTTGGGATAACGTCGCACAGAGCTACGTCGATCAGCTGAGCCGCGGATCAAGAGTTAGCATTGTTTATGACCCCCAAGACCCAAGTCATTCGTCAGTCCGTTATCCACGCATGGAGGAAACTTTCATTCCGCACCGGTCTTTCCAATTTAGCGGCGGTATAGCAGCCGGTTTGCTGGCGCTGTGCGGATTTTTTATCTTCTTAAGTCAGCGGCAATATTCGCAGGAGAAACAGCTGCTCGAACACGGCGCCGCGGTTCCGGCGATCATAACCAATATCCGACGGCATTCATTCCTGGGCCAAACCTGGGTTACCATCAAGTGCCGACTACGCGAGGAAGGAGCGCACCAGCTGCAAAGAGAAGGTTCAATCTCCGCCACATCCGCTGAAGCCCTCGATAAAGCCATCCAATCGATTTTGTCCAACCCAACGGCGGTGATCGATTCGACCAATAGGAAGCGGTGCATCCTGTACCCGGCGGAATTTAGCAAAGCGACCGTGTCGCCGAGCACGTGAATTGCAGGACTGGGCTTTTAGCCTCCCGAGTTGATGCAAATCGCTCATTTTTTTGTCGAACAGCGCCAGCACTCCAATATGCGGATGTTCTAGAGCGCTTCCCGATCACATGGAATCATGTGATCGATAAGGAATCGCTCAAAATCAGAATGTTGGAGCAGGTTCTCTTCGAAAAAGTCTGTCAACTTTTTCGGAACCTGCTCTAGCTGCTCAGCAGCCAAAAGAATTGGACGCTACCTGGAAAGGCTGGCGACGGGAATTTTCATCGAAACGAGCAAGCCTTCGGGCCTCCATTTGTAGCCAAGCTCGCCTTCGAACTGGCTGACGATTGTCGACTGCGACAATCGTGTGCCGAAACCGCTGCTCTCCGGCGCTTGCGCGATCGGCGGTCCGCCAAGCTCCGACCAGTAAAGGACGAGTCGCTCCGCTTCAACGCGCCAAGATAGCTCCACGACGCCTTCTTCTGATTTAAGCGCGCCATATTTCGCCGCATTGGTCGCGAGTTCATGAAGCACCAGCGCAAGGCCATTCGTTGCGCGCTCTCCCAACCAAGTCGGAGGACCTTTCGAGACGAAGCGGCTTCGCGCGTCAGGCGCCTCATGCGGCCGCATGATCTTGGCGACCAGTTCCGCAAGCTCGACTCTTTCCCTCGCTATCTTGTTTCCGAAGCTGCTGTGCACCAGAGCGTTGGCCTCCGCCAACGCTTCCAGGCGACCCGAGAGAAGTTTTGACATTTCCGCCGGCGTGGTCGCGGCCCGCTCGCTGACCCGCACAATTCCCTCGGTGAGCGCAAAGAAGTTCTTCACGCGGTGGCTCATCTCGCTGGCCAGCCTTTCCTGCTGCTCCAAGGCTTCCTTGAGCCGGCGCTCCGAATCCAACATGCGCAGCGCAATGCCCACAAAGGTCGAGAGCTCGTTCATCATGCGCGCATGACCGCTGTCGAAATGACCTTCTCTTTCTGAAACGATCCAGAGCGTTCCGAGCGGCTCCTTGCCTCTGATGTAAAGAGGCACCAGCAGCACTTCGGGCGCGACGATGTCGGCGTCGGCGATCCAGTCGTACACACGCTCCGGATGCGACGACAACACCGGCGTGTCGAGGTCGAGCGTGACCCCGCAGGGACTGAAATTTCGCGGGGTCGTGGCATCCTCAAAAGGAGCCAGCAGTCCGCGCAGATAGCGCCACCGGAACACGCCAGGGGCGGGATCCGGCTCGAAAAGGCTGAGCCCGGCCGATACGCCTCCGGTCATCTCCATAGCGAGGTCGACGAATCGCGGCAGAACTTCCGCCGGATGGTCGGCCATGCGCCGGGCCAGATCTTGAAGCGCCAGCTTTTCCCTAAGCGAGTCAGTCTCTGTCGGGGGCCGGCGGTTCAGTTCCTCGGTGATATAAACGTCTGAGACCGCCCAATCTCGCTGCGGTTCCAGCTCCATGGCGAACCCCCGGACCACGTTATTCTACATTTAACCCAGCTGCCGTAAACTGCGATGCGGGACGAGTGGCGCAGTTTACAGAGCTGGCGCGGAAGCCGCCGCCACTCTGATTCCATTTTGGTTGAATACTAATGATGCTGTAAGCGCAGTTTCCGCCATATGCGAGTCGAAAATTCGAATTTCGGCCCGTCTCACAGACATCCTCGCCTGTTCGAGCCGCCATATCGCCTCCGTGCGGGATCACACAGCCGCGCGGCGTTGCGCGCCATAAGTCAGTCGCGTCTTGCAATCGCAAGACGAGCGTTTGCCGCGAACGTTCGCGTTCGCAGCCGACGCTGTGTATCTCGTATCAGGAGAAACGTCATGAAGACTGCATTGTTGCTTGCCGCCGCCATTGCGGTGGGTTCTCTGAGCGTCGACGCGTACGCCGCGCCGATCGGCGCTTCTGTGGCGGCGCCGGATGAATCTGTCCAGAACGCCACCCTCTCTTGGCGCTGCGGCAAGAACAATCCGGCGGCCGGGGGCACGTT
>JBFXJV010000049.1:0-13197 GCA_050174515.1 Methylocystis sp. | reverse complement strand
CCGGTGACGCTGACCTTCATCGCCGACGGCGACCACCGCCTGTCCCGCCCCGAAGACCTCGCCCAACTCGCCGCCGCCATCGAGACGATGAGCGCGCCCCCGCCAGGCGAGCCGCCGCCGACGCTCTTTGACTGAAATCCGGCGTCGCACGAGGGCGCCGCCGCGCGGCGCTTGACACCTTGGCCGGCCGCATCGATGTTGCCGAACGAATTGTTCGGCATATCGAACGCTTGGGAAGATCGCTTGTCCATCGTGTCAGACGCGCGGCCGGTCTGCGGCGGGGCCTCCGCGCCGAAAACCGTTGTTTTTGAACCTGACCGCCCGCTTCCAACCGACGGGGGCGGCCGCATCGCGCCGCTCGCCATCGCCTATGAGACCTATGGCGCGCTCAACGCCACGCGCAGCAACGCCATTCTGCTCTGCCATGCGCTGACCGGCGATCAATATGCGGCGGGCGTCAATCCCGTCACCGGCAAGCCTGGCTGGTGGGAGGCGATGGTCGGGCCCGGCAAGCCTTTCGACACCGATCGCTATTTCCTGATCTGCTCCAATGTCGTCGGCGGCTGCATGGGCACGACCGGCCCGTCCTCGATCAATCCCGCGACCGGCAAGCCCTATGGGCTCGACTTTCCCGTCGTCACCATCCGCGACATGGTTCGCGCGCAGGCGATGCTGATCGACCGTCTTGGAATCGAGACGCTGTTTTGCGTCGCCGGCGGTTCGATGGGCGGCATGCAGGTGCTGCAATGGGCGGCGAGCTATCCGGAACGGGTGTTTTCGGCCATGCCGATCGCCACCGCCGCCAAACATACCGCGCAGAACATCGCCTTCCATGAGGTCGGCCGACAGGCGGTGATGGCCGATCCGGACTGGCGTTTGGGACGCTACCAGGAGCAGGGCGTGCGGCCGGAGAAGGGCCTCGCAGTGGCGCGCATGTCGGCGCACATCACCTATCTCTCGGAAGCGGCGCTGCAGCGCAAATTCGGCCGCAAGCTGCAGGACCGCAGCGCGCCGACCTTCTCCTTCGACGCCGATTTTCAGGTCGAGAACTATCTTCGCTATCAGGGCCTCGCTTTTGTCGAGCGCTTCGACGCCAATTCCTATCTCTTCGTCACCCGCGCCTGCGATTATTTCGACCTCGCCGCCGACTACGGCGGCTCGCTGGCCATGGCGTTCAAGGACACGAAGACGCGGTTTTGCGTCGTCTCCTTCACGTCGGACTGGCTTTATCCGACGTCGGACTCGCGCGCCATCGTTCATGCGCTCAACGCCGGCGGCGCTTCGGTCTCCTTTGTCGAAATCGAATCCGACAAGGGGCACGACGCCTTCCTGCTGCATGAGCCGATGTTCATCGCGACGACGCGCGGCTTTCTCGACTCCGCGGCGGCGGCGCGCGGCCTTGCGGCTCACGGAGATTCGCAATGAACTTCACGCCAGCGGGGCCGCCCGGCGCGCCGCTCGATCACCCGCGCCTCGATCTCGCCGTCATCGCGGAGATGGTCGCGCCCGGCGCGCGGGTTCTCGACGTCGGCTGCGGCGACGGCTCGCTGCTTCAGCTTCTCGCACAAAAAAAAGGCGTCGACGGCCGCGGCGTCGAACTCTCGCAGCGTGGCGTCAATGAATGTGTCGCCAAGGGACTTTCCGTCATTCAGGGCGACGCCGACACCGACCTCGCCGACTATCCGGACGACGGCTTCGATTACGTGATTCTCTCGCAGACGCTCCAGGCGACGAGGCGCCCGCGCGCGGCGCTCGCCAATATGTTGCGCATCGGCCGTCGCGCGATCGTTTCATTTCCGAATTTCGGATATTGGCGGGTGCGCGCCCAACTCAGCCTGACCGGCCGAATGCCGGTGACCGGCCACCTTCTCTATCATTGGCACGACACACCGAATATTCATCTGTGCACCATTCGCGATTTCGTCGAACTCGTCGGCGAACTCGGCGCGCACATTGAGCGCGGCGTGGCGTTGGATCGCGCCGGCGCGCCTATCCGCTTCAACGCCCCCTGGTGGATATGGAATCTCTTCGGCGAGCAGGCGGTCTTTCTACTGGAGCGCGGCGGCAAGCAGCCCTGACTCATGCGACGGTTTGTCCCGCATTCGTCGCCTTTTCCAGTGTGACCATTCGCGTTAGCTTTTCCATCGGCGGCAATAGTGAACATGCGCAGGAACAGGAAGAAGCGGCGGCGCCTCCGCTTCATTGTCGAGTCATTAGTTAAATGACGCGCACGATCTGGTGCGCTTCGAAAGGATGCGCGACCTTGACGATTGACGCCGCGCGCGCGGCGCAAAACGGCGACAATGTCCGGCGAAAGCGACGGGCCGGTTGGCGTGCGCCTCAGCCGGGAGGCCTGGACGATCTACGCAAGGCGCCATTCTTCGCAGACGTCGACGAAGTGACCTTGTCGCGCCTCGCGGCCGACGCCAAAATTGAGTCGCTGCATGACGGCGACGAGCTTTTCCGGCAGGGCGCCGGCGTCGCGGACCTCGTATTTGTCGTGAGCGGCCATGTGAAGGTGACGCGCATTGCGCCCTCCGGAAGCGAAACGCTCATCGGCATTTGTTCGGACGGCGAGTTGATCGGCGAAGCGCCCCTGGGAGCCGATGAGACCCGCCGGGTCTTCGCGGAAGCGGTCGGCGCGACAAGAGTGCTCAAGCTCTCCGCGGAGCGCTTCGCGCGGCTGCTCAAGGAATCGCCTTCGCTCTGCGCCGCGGCGATTCGGGATTCCAAGCGGAGCGTCGCGCGACTCGTCGGGGAGATCGAGTCGCTCAAGAGCCAGAACGCCGATCAGCGGCTTGCTCAATTCTTACTTTCGCTCTGCCCGCCGGGCGAGGACAGCTGCCGCTTCCGCCTGCCTTATGACAAGCGCCTGATCGCGGCGCGTCTTGGCGTGAAGCAGGAAACGCTGTCGCGCGCCTTCGCCAAACTGCGCGCCCATGGCGTGCGCACCGAGACGCGCAATGTGCATGTCGAGAGCGTTTCACATCTCGCCGACCAATGCGACCGACTGGGCTAGCGCGCGCGTTTGGCCGTTCAAACGTCATAATATCAAAAAGCGGCGCGCAACCGCTTAGGGCGCGCTCTAAGAATGCGTCGGAAATCATGGCGTTCAGCGAAACAATGGCGGCGCGGAATGGCTTCTCACGGCATCAACAATGAAAACATGGCGCCGACGCCAGATCACGCCGCATTTGGGCGGAACCGCCCAAAGGCAGAGCGCGTGACCGAATTCAACAGCTTGGAGTTCGCCCGACGTGAAAAGCCGGATTCGGCTTTTTCGCTTCGCGCTCTAGGGATCGGCCTGCTCCTCGCGGGGATCGGGACGCTTTTCTTTCCCGTCGCCGCTCGTGGGCAGGCGATTTCGCCCGATGCGCTCATCCGCGCCTATCCTGACCAGATCGCTGGTCGCGACGCCGCCGGGATAATATTCCGTGACGGAACGAGACAAAATCTCTCTGATGGCCGGACCGGCAAGAGCTTTGAAGAGAAACTGAAAAACGCCTCTCTCATTGATCAATTGAGCCTTTCATATCCGAAGGGCGCGCTGACGAAACCCCCTGAACTGCAGGACGATCCGGGCCGCTTCCGCAACGCCGCCTTCTTCGACAAGATCTATGGGGACTGCGACAAGGGAGAAACTCAGAAGCATTTGACCAGTATTTCCTGGTTCACTGGCAAGGTGCGGGTGACCACGGTCAATGGCGTCGCCGAGAAGTTGCGAGCAGTCGCGATGGAAATCGATCGTCTGCCGCAGGATATTAGGCGTCACGCTTATCCGAGCGCCGGCGCTTTTAATTGCCGCGTTGTGAAGGATACGGGCAAACGCAGCATGCACGCCTATGGCGCGGCGATTGATCTCAACACAGCCTTCTCCGATTATTGGCTCTGGCGCAAAGGCGGCTACCGCAATCGGATTCCCTACGAGATTGTGGAGATTTTCGAACGCCACGGGTTCATCTGGGGCGGCAAATGGGGGCATTTTGACACGATGCACTTCGAATACCGGCCAGAATTTTTCGACACGCCGGCAGGCGTCGACGAGAAAAAATAACGCAGCGATTGAATAGATTGAATAGAATGACGCGGGTCGTACCTAACGCCAATTACAGGAGGAAGTTCGATGAAAACGCAAAAGATTTTCTCGGCGCTAAGCCTTATCGCCGCGATCGGCGTGGGATTGATCGTCGGTGCGCCGGTTCCGGCGGCGGCGCAGAATCCGGCTTACATGTCGTGCGGGGAGCTCTGGTACGCCCGCAACCGGATATACGCGCGCAACGGTTATTGTTTCAATACCGACCGTGCGCGGGCCGAGTTCGGGGCCGGCTGTTTTCCACCCTATGGGCGGTTGAGCGGTTGGGAGAAACGCCGCGTCAATCAGCTTCAAATGTGGGAGCGCCGTAAGGGGTGTTGTGTCGCCGTGCGGGCATATTTCGGTCTTTTTGCTAGGGCTGCGCGTTGATCGCGAGCGGTCTAGTCGATCCGCTCGCCCCCCCACTTTTTTCAGGCTCCCGCATTCACGCCCGCACAAATGGCGGGTAAGCTTATCGCCGTCGACTGAACGCCTGCGCCGCACTTTCGTCGGGGGGCTCTTCGTTAATTGCGCAGATCTATTTATCGGAGGATTCGCCATGATCGCATCCAAGACGTTTGGATTGATTTTCTTGTCCGCACTCACGCCGGCCGCGGCTCAGGCGGGAGCGAGCAACGGCTCCAGCGCGCTGGCGCTTTCGGCGATCGTCGGCGAATTGTCGCCTCATACAAGCGCCCCCGACAAGAAGCTGCTCGCGGCCTATTTCGCCGGACGCGCTGAAGCGCCGCACGCCAAGGGCCAGCGCGTCGCGGTGAAGGCTGATGCGATCGACTGCCGCGCCGGCAATGTCGACATCACGTCCCGCAGCTGCGAGCTGACCTTCGGGGCGAAGAAGATCGAATTGAGCGGCCGCAAGGCGAATGAACTCTATGCGACCTTGATCGAGAATGGCGTCATGGCGGAAGGCGCCGCAGGCTCTTCTCACGCGTCGGTCACGGCGCTAGACTGCATCGTCGACGCCGATGAAGTCGCGGAAAAGGCCGGCGGCGGCGCGCGCTGCGCCTACACGCCCTGAGAGTCGGGCGCCCTTTTTTTCAGCGCGGCTTTGGTCGAGAAGACGGGTTCAGCGATTGGAGTTCGAGATGGCTGCGTCGAGCGTGAGGGTCTTGGTATGCACATCCTGCCGCGCCGGCGAGGACGCTCACACGCGTCCGGGCGCGCTCCTTATGGACGCGCTGCGGGCGCGACTGAACGAGCGCAATCTCGATATCGCCGTCGAGCCCGTCGATTGCCTCGCGGTGTGCAAGCGCCCGGCGACGGTCGCCTTCGCCGGCGCCGGCAAATGGACCTATGTGATCGGCGATCTCGACGGCGTCGCCCATGTCGACGAATTGATCGACTCGGCGCGGAGCTTCGCGGCGACCGACAATGGCATCGTCGCTTGGCAGGACCGGCCGCCCTGTTTCAGGAAGGGCGTGGTGTCGCGCGTCCCGCCGGCGTCATAGACCGCTATTTCGGACCGCTATTTCGCCGCGCGCGCCCGCTCGATCGCTTCGGAGATGAGGCCCCGCGCGGCGGCGGCGTCGCCCCAGCCGGCGACCTTGGCCCATTTGCCAGGCTCGAGATCTTTGTAGTGGACGAAGAAATGCTCGATCCGACGCCAGGTCATCTCCTGGAGGTCGGTGTAATTCTCCACATCGACATAGCGCTGCGTCAGCCGCGCGGACGGCACGGCGACGATTTTTTCGTCGCCGCCGGCTTCGTCGGTCATGCGCAGCACGCCGATCGGCCGAACCGCGATGACCGCGCCGGGCGCCACCGGACGCGTGTTGGCGACAAGCACGTCGCAAGGATCGCCGTCGTCGGACAGCGTATGCGGAATGAAGCCGTAATTGCCGGGATAGCGCATCGCTGTATAGAGGAACCGATCGACGAAGAGCGTGCCCGAGGCCTTGTCAAGTTCATATTTGATCGGCTCGCCGCCAAGCGGCACTTCGACGATGACATTGACTTCATGCGGCGGGTTGGCGCCGATCGGTATCGCGTCGAGACGCATTCAAGGCTCCCGTAAGATCGCCGGCGCGGCGAGGACCTTTGGCCGGCGCATCAATTCGATGGTCGTCGAAGCGACGGCGCTGCGCGGACTGCGGCGAGCTCTCGGCGCAAACGTTCTAGCTGCAGATTGCCGGGCGGTTATCGCTCA
Organism: Methylocystis sp.; assembly: GCA_050174515.1. Lineage (GTDB taxonomy): Bacteria > Pseudomonadota > Alphaproteobacteria > Rhizobiales > Beijerinckiaceae > Methylocystis. Next base: position 6,961 of record JBFXJV010000049.1, on the reverse strand, counting down.
GCGCACCGGCGCGGAAACGAATCCAAAGGCGACGCGCGTCAGCATGTCGGCGCCGAACCGCTCCTCGGCGCGGCGGATCGTCTGTCCGCCGAGGCTGCGATAGAAGGCGAGCGCTTTCTCATTGTCGGCGAGCGCCCAGACAATGGTCGAGAGATAGCCGTGCTCGGCGAGTTCGCGGCGCGTGGCGTTGAACAGGCGCTTCCCGAAACCCAAGCCTTGCTGCTCGGGCGTCAAATAGATTTCGAAAATTTCGCCGGAATAGGGCATCGACGGCACGCGGTTTCGGCCATAGGTCGAATAGCCGACGATATCGTCGTCAAAGTCGAGCACAAGCAGTCCGGTGCCGCGCACGATCGCTGAATGCCACCAGTTGGGGCCGCGGCGCGCGATCATCCGTTCGAGCTCCGCGCCGGGGATAACGCCGCGATAGGCGGCGCGCCACGAAGCGTCGTGGACGCGCGTGATCTGCTCGGCGTCTCCTGGACGCGCATGGCGGATGGAGAAAGCGGTTTTGACCATGCTTTGAATGTTAGGTCTCCTGTATTCATTTCTGCAAGAGCCATAAGCGTTTCGGGCGCAAAATTTATCTTTTGGCCTGGAGGTGCGCCGATCTGGCGCAGTCGCCGGTCTGCGATTCGAAAAAAAGCCTCGACGCGGCGCTTGCGGCGAAGGTCGCTGTTGCGCTATCCTTTGAAACGATTGCGGCCCAGCGCCGCCGGAATGGGAAGAGATCGGTGCCTGACGCAACCGCCTCTGCGAATGACGCTGCGACGCCTTCGAGCGCGCGCGGATTCGCTTGCCCGCCTACCCTGCCGCTTCTCGGCCTGCTGCTTCTTAGTCGCCCCTGAGCGCCCGACGGGCTCGCGCCCAGGCCTTCAGGGGACATGTCACGCAGTCACCGACAAGAGCCCCCGCGGGGGCGGCACAGCAGGATTTCAAATCAAATGAGCCATATGTCACAGCCCGGCGCCGTCGCAGACAACGACGGGCGCGTCCTGATTTTCGACACCACCCTGCGCGACGGCGAGCAATCGCCCGGCGCCTCGATGACGTTCGAAGAGAAACTCGAAGTCGCCGATCTTCTCGACCAGCTGGGCGTCGATATTATCGAGGCCGGATTCCCGATCGCCAGTCCCGGCGATTTCGAAAGCGTCAGCGAAGTGGCGCGGCGGGTCAAGAACGCCACTGTGGCGGGACTGGCGCGCGCTTCCGAAAAGGACATCGACCGCTGCGCCGAAGCGCTGCGGGAGGCGCGGCGCCCACGCATTCACACCTTCATCTCCACCTCGCCCGTTCACATGAAATACAAGCTCCAGATGGAGCCCGAGCGCGTTTTGGAGATGATCGCCGCTTCGGTGACGCGCGCGCGCAATCACGTCGCTGACGTCGAATGGTCGGCGGAGGACGGCACCCGCACCGAGCTCGATTTTCTCTGCCGCTGCGTCGAAGCCGCGATCACGGCCGGCGCGACCACGATCAACATTCCCGACACCGTCGGCTACATCACGCCGGCCGAATATGAGCAGCTGTTCCGCACAGTGCGCGAGCGGGTGCCGAATTCCGACAGGGCGATTTTCTCGGTGCATTGTCACGACGATCTCGGACTGGCCGTCGCCAATTCGCTCGCCGGGGTGCGCGGCGGCGCGCGGCAGGTTGAATGCACCATCAACGGCATCGGCGAGCGGGCGGGCAACGCCGCGCTCGAAGAAGTGGTGATGTCGATGAAGACGCGCGGCGACGCGCTGCCGTTTTACACCAACATCGACGCCAAGCTGTTGACCCGCGCGTCGAAGCTGGTGTCGGCGGTCACGTCATTTCCGGTGCAATATAATAAGGCGATCGTCGGGCGGAACGCCTTCGCGCATGAGAGCGGCATCCACCAGGACGGCATGCTCAAGAATGCGCACACTTACGAGATTATGACGCCCGAGAGCGTCGGCGTCTCCAAGACCTCGCTCGTCATGGGCAAGCATTCGGGACGCCACGCCTTCCGCGAGAAGTTGAAGGAACTCGGCTATGATCTCGGCGAGAATGCGCTGGAGGACGCGTTCAACCGCTTCAAGGATTTGGCCGACCGCAAGAAATTCGTCTATGACGAAGATCTGGTCGCGCTTGTCGACGACGAAATCGTCAATGCGCATGATCACATCAAGGTCGAAGCCTTGATGGTGATGGCCGGCACGCATGGCCCGCAGTCGGCGGCCCTCACGCTCGACGTCGGCGGCGAGAAGCTGACGCATCAGGCGACCGGCAACGGGCCTGTCGACGCCATCTTCAACGCGATCAAGGCGCTCGCCCCGCATGACGCGACTCTGGAGCTCTTCCAAGTTCACGCTGTCACCGAAGGCACCGACGCGCAGGCGGAGGTCTCGGTGCGCCTGAGCGAGAATGGAAAGTCGGTGACCGGCCGCGGCGCCGATCCCGACACGCTCGTCGCTTCGGCGCGCGCCTATGTTTCCGCGCTCAACCGGCTGATCGCGAAGCGGGCGCGCGGGAAGCCGGAAGCAATGCAGGCGATATAGCGACGCGCGAGGCTTGAAGGCTCCCGCCGGTCCTGCCGGCGGGAGCCTTCGCGTAATGGCGGCGCATCGAAAAGCTGGCCGGCCAGACTGGGTCCAAGAAACTCTAGGCGGCGCGGCGAGCTTCAACAATTTCATAGAAATAATCATAGAGCGCTTCACGCGCGACCGATCGCTGCGCGCGAATTTTATGCGACGCGTCCATGACGGTTCTTGCGCCGGGCGCCTTGACGCTCGACCTTGCCACCCGACGAAAGTCGGGTTTATCTTCGAGTTTGGGGGAGTTTGCGCATTTTCGAATGTGCGCAGGACGAGCGCGTTTTTTCACAGGGGGCTGGAATGACGACTCCAATTGAGCGCATTGTTATTCGCCATCTGTCGGGCTCCAAAGCCAATCAGATCGAGCAACTGCCTGTCGGGGATGCGCGCGAGTTCACGATCGGCCGCGATCCTGCGTCGAAGATCGCCTTCGATCCGGTCGGCGACAGCGTCGTCAGCCGCAAACATGCGGTCATCCGCATCGAAGGCGAAGACGACAGACTCGCCTTCAAGCTTTCCGACTCCGGCAGCAGCAATGGCACCTTTCTCAATGGCGAGCGGGTGACCGGCGAGGTCGAGCTTCTTCCCGAAGACACGATCGAACTCGGCGCCAAGGGGCCGAAATTCACCTTTGACGTGCAGCCCCGGCCGGCCAATTTCGCCGCGAGGACGCAGGTAATCGGCGTCAGCGACACGGCGGCGACCCGCGTCATCAAGACCGCGGAAATCGCCGCGTCTACGGCGGTGAACGCCGCCGCGACCGGCGCCGCGGAGGCGGCGAGCGGCGATACGGCGGCCCAAAAGAAGTTCGGCGTCGGTCAGGAGACGGTGCAACGGCTGATCGGCGAGGAACGCCGCGCCTCGCGCAGCGCCTTGACGGCGACGGCGGCGGGGATCGCCGCCGTTCTCGTGCTCGGGGGCGCAATCCTGCTTTGGCAGCAATGGAAAGGCGAGGAGCGCGTTGGCGGCCGGATATCCGAGATCGAGAAGGGTCAGGAGGAGGCGTCCGCCGGGGTCGAAGGCAAGGTGAAATCGATCACCGGCATGACGCCGCAGGAAATCTACGACAAATACAAGGACGCCACCGCCAAGATTTATCTTCACTGGCGTCTTTATGACAAGACGACCGGAAAACCGGTCTATCACCAAACCTTCAGCGTTAAACTCAATAAGAATGAAAGCGTGGTCCTGCCGGCCTATGTCCGGCTCGGACCCAACACCGTCGTGCGATGGCTGACCCTCGACGACGAGTACCGGTCGAACATTCCGATCGACGGCTCCGGCTCCGGAACCGGCTTCGTCGTCGGGGAGCAGGGCTACCTGCTGACCAACAAACACGTCGCCGCAGGCTGGGAAATACCGTTTTCCGCGCCGAAACGACGCGGCGTGGTGTTCGAATACAAGGGCGGGCCCGACTGGAAACGGGCCAAAAGAGAAAAAGGCCCGGATCTGCGAAAATATGAACTGATCGATCTCGACGACGGCGCCTATTCGGATATCGACGACTGGGTGCCGGAGTCCGGCGGCCTGATTTTCCCGTCGAAGCCGGCGCTCGCGGTGCCGATCGGCGGCGGCAACATTCCCGACCCGACCAAGGCGGACAGGCGCACATTCGAAGGACGCAACGACACGCTCGAAACGCGTTTTCCGGGCAGCCGCCTGAACATCAACGCCAGTCTGGTCCGCGCTTCGACGGATTCGGACGCCGCCCTCATCAAGATCGATTCGCCTCAGACGCTCAGCACGGTTGAACTGGCCAATCACGACAACGTCACGGTTGGCGAAAGGGTCGTGGTTCTCGGCTATCCGGCGGTGTCGGTGTCGACGTTTCAGCAACTGTCGACGCAGGAAGGGGGAGGGCAGGTCAGACGTCGTCTCGAAGAGATACCGGAAGCCACGATCACCGACGGCATCGTTTCGAAGCTCTCGCCCGGCGTCAAGCAGAGGGAGGGCGTCACGACTTATGGCACGACGGGAGACGTCATACAGTTGAGCATTACCGCGACCGGCGCCGGCAACAGCGGCGGCCCAGTGTTTGACTCGTCCGGCAATGTGATCGGGCTGTTCACATACAGCAGGAGCCGCGGCAATGAGCGGGTGACGCTTGCGGTGCCGATCAAATATGGCCGAGATCTATTGCGCCCGCAGCGCGAGTGATCCTAGGGGCGCCAGCGATGACGGCGGCAGAAGAGGCGAACAGCGCTTCATGGCGCGTGGTGGGCGCGATGCGCACCGACGTGGGGCGCGTACGTTCGCTCAATGAGGACACCGTCGCTTTCGTCGCTCCTGCCGAAGAAGATCCGGAAGCCAAACGCGGCTTGCTCGCCCTCGTCGCCGACGGGATGGGCGGTCACGCGGCCGGCGAAGTCGCGAGCGCGCTGGCGGCGGAGGTCGTTCGGCGCGTCTATTTCTCTCTCGACAAGCCGCCGCTTGAAGCGCTGCGGACCGCGTTCGAAGCGGCCAATCGGGCGATACTCGATTACGCCGCCAAACATCCCGACTGCGCCGGCATGGGAACGACCTGCACGGCGATCGCCGTCCGCGACGGATGTCTGTGGCTCGCCCATGTCGGCGATAGCCGGGCCTATATTTTGCGCGACGGCCAACTCACCCAGCTCTCCGAAGACCAGACGCTGCACGCGCAGCTCGTGCGCGACGGCGTGTTGACCGCCGAGGAGGCCGAAAAGGCCCCGGGCGGCAATGTCATCCTGCAGGCTCTCGGAACGCGGGAGGAGATTTCTCCGGAACTCTGGTCCGAGGGAATGCCTTTGCGATTGGGCGACCGTTTCATTCTGTGTTCAGACGGTCTTTCCAATCTGGCGCGCGACGCTGACATCGCCCGGATCGCTTCGCGCCATCCTCCCCGAGAAGCCTGCGCCGCTTTGATCGACGCGGCGCTCGCGGCCGGCGGTCACGATAACATCTCGGTCGGCGTGTTCGTCGTTGAGCGCGCCGCGCCGAACCAATCCACCGGCCAAGCGGCGACGCAACGGATCAATGTCGCCGACCCGCCGACAGGCGCGCCGACGGTGAAGATCAACGCCATCGTAGAGGGTTGAGCCATGACCGACCCGCAGATGATCGGACATTATCGAGTCGTTAAACTGCTCGGCACGGGCGCGATGGGCAAGGTCCACGCCGCCGTCGACACTTTCCTCGAGCGCGAGGTCGCGATCAAATCCTTGCGCGCGGAACTCACGCAGGATCCCGACTTCGTCGGACGTTTTCGCGCCGAAGCGACCAGTCTCGCGAAGCTCAATCATCCCAACATCACGACGCTCTATTCGCCGGTGCTGGAGGGCAACAACCTTTTTATGGTCATGGAGCTCGTGCATGGCCGCCCGCTCGACGAGATATTGCGGGAGCGCGGCAAGCCGCTCGGCGTCAAGGAAAGTCTCGCCGTCATCGCGCAGGCGGCGGACGGACTCGCCTATGCGCATCAGATGGGCGTCATCCATCGCGACATTAAGCCGTCGAATCTGATGGTCGCCGACGACGGCCGAATCAAAATCATGGATTTCGGCATTGCGCGGGTGCGCGGCAGCGTGCGTCTGACTCGCGCCGGCACGGCGGTCGGCACGCCGCTCTACATGTCGCCGGAACAATGTCGCGGCGGCGAAGGCGACGAAAGGAGCGATCTCTATTCGCTCGCCGTCGTGCTTTACGAAATGCTTGCCGGCGCGCCGCCGTTTTCCGGCGCGACCGAATATGATCTCACCCAGGCGCAGATTCACGCCGAGGCGCCGCCGCTCGTTCCGCGGATCTCTGGCGTAACGCCCGAAGTTGAATCGGCGATCATGACGGCGCTGTCGAAGCGTCCGGAGCATCGTTTCCCCAATATGCGCGCCTTCAGCGACGCGCTCGGCGCGACTGCGCTGCGTATCGACGCCTCCGCCATCATTCGAAACGCGGGACACCTCGTCCAGGATTCGACCGCAGAGCGCGACGTGCCCACGCCCGAGCGCCTGTCGACCAAGCTCATCGCCTTGGCGAAGAGCCGCAGCGCGACGATGGTGCGCCGCTTCAAGGGGCTGCATCCGGCGTTACAGGGCGCAACGGTCGGCGCCGGCGTCGTGGCGATTCTCGGATCGCTGTATCTTGGCCTGCAGCCGTCCCGCTCTCAAGACGAGCGCCTACCCAGGGAAAGCTCGCTCGTCGATAAGAAAAGCCGCAGCGACGACTTTCGATGGCGGGACGCCGACGCCAGCAATCGGCGCGCCGCGCCCCGCAACGGCACCACCTTCGGTGTGGATGAAAACCAGGCGTCGACGGTTCCGACATATGATCGAAGGTCTAGGGAAAACGAAGTTGAAGCGAAGTTCGCGCGCGCAGAAAGCCGCGCGCGCGAGGGCGATCTAAAAGCGCGATATGAGTTGGGGATGCTGTATCTGCAAACTCCCGGA
>JBFXJV010000048.1:0-13286 GCA_050174515.1 Methylocystis sp. | reverse complement strand
CCCAAGGGCGGAACCTTGGCGCTGTCGCCGGCAAGCCCGACTTACGACAGTTTCAACGCCTATATTCTGCGCGGCAATCCGGCGACCGGAATGTCACTCGTCTTCGACAGCCTGATGAACCAGAGCCTCGATGAACGCGACGCTTATTACGGTCTCGTCGCCAAAAAGGTGCGCATCTCGCCGGACAAGCTCACCTATGCGTTCCTTTTGCGCAAAGAGGCGCGCTTTCACGACGGTTCGCCGCTGACGGCGCATGACGCGGCCTTTTCGCTCAACATTCTCAAAACCAAGGGCCATCCCGTCATCAGCCAGATGCTGCGCGATCTCATTAGCGCGGAAGCCGAGGCGGACGACGTTCTTGTCGTGCGCTTCGCTCCCGAACGCACCCGCGATCTGCCGGTAAGCGTCGTCGGTCAGCCGATCTTCTCTCGCGCCTATTACAAGGACCGGGATTTTGAAGAGACCACGCTGGAGCCGCCGCTCGGTTCGGGCCCCTATAAGGTCGCCGCCTTCGAGCAAGGCCGCCACATCGCCTATCATCGCATTCCGGATTACTGGGCGAAAGACCTGCCGATAACCATCGGCCAGGGCAATTTCGACGTCATCCGCTTCGAATATTTCGGCGACAGTCAGGTGGCCTTCGAGGCGTTCAAGGCCGGCGCCTTCACCGAGCGCGAAGAAAACATCGCCCGCGTCTGGGCGACGGGCTATGACTTTCCCGCGTTCAAGGACGGACGCGTCAAGCGGACGACGACGCCCAACAACAATATCCCGCAGATTCAGGAATGGTTCTTCAATACGCGCCGCCCAATTTTCAAGGACCCGCGCGTGCGTGAGGCGATCGGCTACGCATTCGATTACGAATGGACCAGCCGGAACCTGATGTATGACGCTTATAAGCGCATCTCCTCCTATTTTGAGAATTCGGAGCTCGAAGCGAAGGGCTTGCCGAGCGAACAGGAAAAGGCGCTGCTCGAGCCCTATCGCGCCAATCTGCCGGCGGAAGTTTTCGGCGAACCGTTCGTATCGCCTGTTTCTGACGGCACGGGACAGGACCGCGTTCTGCTCAAGAAAGCGAATGATCTCTTCATTGCGGCGGGCTGCACGCGCAAGGACGGCGTTTTACGCTTGCCTGACGGGACGCCGCTCGAATTCGAATTTCTCGACAACTCCAACGTCTTCGAGCACCACACGCAGCCTTTCATCAAGAATTTGAAGCTGCTTGGCGTCAATGCGCATATCCGCATCGTCGACGCCGCGCAATATAAGCAGCGCCTCGAGGACTTTGACTTCGATATCGTGCACGACGTGCTGATGATGGGCTGGAATCCGGGAGAAGAGCTTCGCGCCTATTTCAGCTCGAAGACCGCCAATGTTCCGGGTTCGCGCAATCTGGCCGGCGTCTCCAATCCGGCGGTCGACGCGCTGGTCGAGAAGGCGCTCCAGGCGCAAACTCGCGAAGAACTGGTGATTTGCTGCCGGGCGCTCGATCGCGTCTTGCGCGCGCAGCGCTACTGGATTCCGCATTGGTACAATCCCGTTCATCGCTTCGCCTATTGGGACCTGTTTGGACGGCCCGAGCGGGCGCCGAAGTTCGACACCGGCGTGTTGTGGACCTGGTGGTGGGACGAGGGGAAAGCGCGCAAGATCAACTTTACGGGACGCTAGACGCATGGGAGCCTATATCGCCCGCCGCGTGCTGCTGATGATCCCCACGATCCTCGGCATCATGCTCATCTCCTTCGCCATCGTGCAATTCGCGCCGGGCGGTCCGGTCGAGCGCATCATCGCGCAGCTGCAGGGCTTCGACGTCGGCGCGACGGGACGTTTTTCCGGCGGCGGCGGCGACGTCGGACAGGGCGGCGCGAGCCAGACCGGCACGATGGCCGCCGAAACCGCCTCCAAATATCGCGGCGCACAGGGACTCGATCCGAAATTCATCGCGGAACTCGAAAAGCAGTTCGGTTTCGACAAGCCGGCCTGGGAGCGATTCCTGCTGATGGTGAAGAATTACGCGATGTTCGATTTCGGACGGAGCTATTTTCGCGACGAAAGCGTCATCAAGCTCATCGGCGAGAAGCTTCCCGTCTCGATTTCGCTCGGTCTGTGGATGACGCTGCTCTCCTATTCGATCTCAATTCCGCTCGGCATCGCCAAGGCGGTGCGCGACGGCACGAAATTCGACATGTGGACCTCGAACGCCGTGATCATCGGCTACGCCATCCCGAGTTTTCTTTTTGCGATGCTGCTGATCGTGCTCTTCGCGGGCGGCTCGTTCTGGCAAATCTTTCCACTGCGCGGCCTCACCTCGGACGACTTCTGGCAGCTCTCACTGTTCGGCAAGATAAAAGATTATCTCTGGCATATCGTCCTGCCGGTCACGGCGATGACGCTCGGCGCCTTCGCGACGCAGACCTTTCTGACCAAGAACTCGTTCCTCGATGAAATCCGCAAGCAATATGTCCAGACGGCGCGCATGAAGGGCCTCACTGAACGGCGCGTGCTCTACGGCCATGTGTTTCGCAACGCCATGCTGATCGTCATCGCCGGCTTCCCCGGCGCCTTCGTTCACGCCTTCCTGACCGGCTCGGTGCTGATCGAAACGATTTTCTCGCTTGACGGACTTGGCTATCTCTCCTTCGAGAGCATCGTCAACCGCGACTATCCGGTGGTCTTCGCCAATCTTTATATCTTCGCGCTGCTCGGACTTGTGGTGAATCTCATTTCCGATCTCACCTACACCTGGATCGATCCGCGCATCGATTTCGAAACGCGCGAGGTATGATGGCGAACGCAGCGATCGAAGCAACTCCTCATCTCGCCCCGCCCATCAATCGCGAAGGATGGCTGCGGTTGACGCCGCTTGACCGCCGCCGCCTCGAAAGTTTCAAGGCGAACAAGCGCGGCTATTGGTCGTTCTGGATTTTCATGACGCTCTTCGTCATGTCGCTCGGCTCGAATTTCCTGGCGAACGACCGCCCGATTCTGGCGTGGTACAAGGGCGAACTGCTGTTTCCGGCCTTCGTCTCTTATCCGGAAGAGAAATTCGGCGGCTTTCTCGCCCGCACCGATTACCGCGACCCTGTCATCGCAGATGAGATCAAGGCGCATGGCTGGATGCTCTGGCCGCCGATCCGCTTCTCCTATGACACGCATAATTTGGAGCTGCCGACGCCGGCGCCTTCGCCGCCGACCTGGATGCTGACGCAGAAGCAATGCGAGGTCGCGGCGGCCAAGGGCCTTCGGCCGGGCCAGCCCAATCGCGGCTGCGCCGCGCTCGAATATAATTGGCTCGGCACCGACGATCAGGGCCGCGACGTCGTCGCCCGCCTGCTTTACGGATTTCGAATCTCGGTGCTGTTCGGCCTGATCCTGGCGACGATTTCCTCGATCGTCGGCGTCGCCGCCGGCGCCATACAGGGCTATTTCGGGGGACGCGTCGATCTCGTGTTTCAGCGCTTTATCGAAGTCTGGTCGTCGCTGCCGCAACTCTATCTGCTGATCATTATTTCGTCGTTCCTGACGCCCGGCTTTTTCGTGCTTCTCGGCATTTTGCTGCTGTTCTCCTGGGTGTCGCTGGTGCATGTCGTTCGCGCCGAATTCCTGCGCGCCCGCAATTTCGAATATGTCAACGCCGCGCGGGCGCTCGGGCTCAGCAATTTCCGGATCATCGTCAAGCATCTCTTGCCTAACGCCACGGTGGCGACGCTGACCTTTCTGCCCTTCATTCTCAATTCGTCGATCACGACGCTGACGGCGCTGGATTTTCTTGGATTTGGCCTGCCGCCTGGCTCGCCCTCGCTTGGCGAACTGTTGCTGCAGGGCAAATCCAACCTTCAGGCGCCCTGGCTGGGACTGACCGGCTTCGCCATTATCGCGCTGATGCTGTCGCTCCTGGTCTTTGTCGGCGAAGCGGTCCGCGACGCCTTCGACCCGAGGAAGAATTTCCGGTAACGGCGTGCTAGACTTGCGAGCGGAGCAAGACGATGAACAAAATTGTGCGCGAACATTACCCGGCGGCGAAGCTTCCACAGGAACTGAGGGAGGGTATCGACCCCCGCGCCACTGTGACCATCACCGTCGAGGCGGAAGCCTGTCCTGAGAAGGTCCTCACTCTGGACGAAATGTTTGCGCTTCGGCGCGACGTATTTGCGTCACCACGCGAGATCGACGAATACGTGAACGCGATGAGAGACGAGTGGGGCCGCTAGCTCAAGTGCGCGTTCCGCCCCTCTATATCGATACGAATGTATTTATCATGGGCTTCGAGTCGCCCTTCGAGATGGCAAAGCCGGTCCAGGACCTGCTCGTCGCTCTACGAGAGCATCCGCTTGCCGCCACGACGAGCGAACTCACGCTCGCGGAGTTGCTGGCGCCGAATCTCAGCCCTAAGGCTTTGGCGCCTGAAGAAAGGCGGCGGCTATATCTCGACCTTCTGATTTGGAGTAATCTTATCGAACTCAAACCGGTGACTCGAGATATCCTGATCGAGACAGCCGACTTGCGGCAAGCGACGCCCTGCAAACTCCCAGATGCAGTCCACGTTGCGACCGCCGTTCACGCCAAGTGCAGATTTTTCTTATCGAGGGACAAGAGAATGCGACTGCCCGCGGGCATGATGCAGATTACTCCCGACCGTTCCGGCATTGACCATCTTATGGCGGCTTGGTCGCAATGAAATGAGTGTGACGCCAATCATGTCTCCTCCCCTCCTCGACGTTCGCGATCTTTCGGTCTCCTTTCGGCAAGGCGGGCGCGAGACCAAGGCGGTCGATCGCGTCTCCTTCTCGCTCGAGCGCGGCAAGACGCTGGCGCTCGTCGGCGAATCTGGCTCCGGCAAATCGATCAGCGCGCTTTCCATCGTGCGCCTCCTTCCACCCGGCGCGATCGCGTCCGGGAAGGCGCTGTTCGATGGCGAAGACATGCTGTCGATCGACGACCATCGGCTGCGCGCCGTCCGCGGCGCGCGCATCACCATGGTGTTTCAGGAGCCGATGACTTCGCTCAATCCGCTGCAGACGATCGAGCGGCAGATCGCGGAGATTCTCGAGTTGCACGGCATGCGCGGCGAAGTCGCCGTGCGCGGGCGGGTGGTCGAGCTTCTTGGCGAGGTCGGCATTCCCGACCCTCGGGCGCGTCTTAACGCCTATCCGCATCAGCTCTCCGGCGGCCAGCGTCAACGCGTCATGATCGCCATGGCGCTCGCCAACAAACCTGATCTCCTCATCGCCGACGAGCCGACGACGGCGCTCGACGTCACCGTGCAGGCGCAGATTCTGGCGCTGCTGGAGCGCCTCCAAGAGAAACACGGCATGGCGATGCTGTTCATCACACATGACCTCCAGCTCGTGCGCCGTTTCGCCGACACGGTCTGCGTCATGCAGAAAGGCCGCATCGTCGAACAGGGCGATGTGGAAACGGTGTTCTCCTCGCCTCAGCATCCCTACACGAAGGCGCTGCTTACGGCCGAGCCCAAGGGCGCGCCGATCATCGAGAACAGGGAAGCGCCCGTCGTCGCGTCAGCCGACGAACTGCGCGTCTGGTTTCCGATCAAGCGCGGATTCATGCGCAAGACGGTGGGATATGTGAAGGCGGTCGACGGCGTCACCGTCGAGCTGCGCGAGGGCGCCACCGTCGGCGTCGTCGGCGAATCCGGCTCCGGCAAGACGACGCTGGCGCTCGCGATGCTGCGGCTCATCCGCTCGGATGGACCGGTCGTTTTCCTAGGACAGCGCATCGACGGCAGGAGCGTCAACGAAATGCGCGCGCTCCGACGCGACATGCAGATCGTCTTTCAGGACCCATACGGCTCGCTCTCGCCGCGCATGTCGGTGGCCGAAATTGTCGCGGAGGGGCTCACCGTCCAGCGTCCCGAACTCTCTCTCGACCAGCGTCGCGAAATCGTTGCGCGCGCGTTGCAGGAAACCGGGCTCGATCCATCGACGATGGATCGCTATCCGCATGAATTTTCCGGCGGCCAGCGACAGCGGATCGCCATCGCGCGCGCCATGGTGCTCGAACCTAAATTCGTCGTGCTCGACGAGCCGACCTCGGCGCTCGACATGTCGGTCCAGGCGCAGATCATCGACCTCTTGCGCGACCTTCAGCGCCGCCGCTCGCTCGCCTATCTGTTCATCAGCCATGATCTGCGAGTCGTGAAGGCGCTCGCCGCGCATCTCATCGTCATGCGCTACGGCAAGGTCGTCGAAGAAGGTCCCGCGACTCAGGTGTTTGCCGAACCCAAGAGCGATTATACGCGCGCGCTCTTTGCAGCGGCTTTCCGCAATGAGGCGGCGCCGATTTCGGGCGATTCAGCCAACGGGAAATGACCCCGAAATCGACGTTTCTCGCTTTGCGCTTGAGGCGGCGCGGCTCGGATCGCGGAAGGCCAGGATTTTGATGCTCTGAGTCAAAACGACTTCGTCGCGCTGATTGTAGGTCGCTATATTCAGCGAAACAAAGCCGCGATCAGCATGACGGCGCGGAAAGACGATTCGCGTGATCTCGGCCTCCACGCGCAAGGAGTCGCCAGGCCGCACCGGTTTTTTCCACGCGATATCGGCCTCGACGCCGACAACCGGGCCGGCCAGGGGCGGATCGGCCGAGTCGATGAGGAGCTTGATGCTGAGCGCGCCGGTTTGCCAACCGCTCGCAACGAGACCGCCGAACATGCTGTCCTTGGCGGCCTCCTCGTCGATATGGAAATACTGCGGATCGCTTTCGCGCGCAAAGCGAATGATGTCTTGCGCGCTGACCGTGACGCTCTTTGAACGCAGCCGCCGCCCAACGCAAAGATCGTCTAGATAGAGTTTTTTCGTCATCTTGCTTGGGCGCCTTCCTTCGGCAAGCGCTTTACGCCCGTCACCGGCCCGGCGCCCGCCGCCTCATTGCGCGCGCGCACGATGTCCAGCGGCTCACTGGTGACCTGCATATGGGTGGCGTTGGCGTGAAGCAGCGTCGCTGCGTCGCGCATGACGCCGACATGGCCCTTCCAGAAGACGATGTCGCCGCGCATCAACGGCGCGCCCGGCGCAAGCGACGCGCCGAACGCGGCCTCCTGCATATCGGTGTCGCGCGGCGACTTGATCCCCGCCATCAGCAGCGACACCTGCACGAGGCCCGAGCAATCGACGCCGAGCCATGATTTGCCGCCCCAGAGATAGGGCGCGCCAATCAGTGTCTCGGCGACGGCGACGAAGTCGGGCGCCTTGGAGTCGCGTGGCACGAGATGTTTTCGATAGATGAATCCGAGTTCCGGCGTTACGCCAAATCCGTCGCGCTCTTCGGCGATCGCGACTTCGGCGCCGAGCGGCAGCGCATTGAGCGGCGGCAATTTGATATTCGGTCCAGGATAGATGAACGTCCGCGGCACGCAGACTCGATGCGTCGGCGCGCTCAATTCCCGCCACAGCGTATTCGCCGCGATCCAGCCGACGTAGTTGTCGCGCGCAAGCTGCGCCCAGGCCCAGCCTTCCTCTTCGTCATAGACGGTGACGCGCTCGCCGTGGAGCGCCTGGGTGTCGACGGCGGCGTCGGGGCGCGGTTCGCGCCGCAGGTCGACGACGCAGTCCCGCACCTCCATCGCGATCCCTTCGACATAGCGGTCGGCGATGACGCGGCCCTTGAGATAGGCCGCGGCGATTTCGGGTCGCGCCGGCGTCAGCCGCCGGTCGAAATTTTCGCTCACGACTTCGCTTTCCTTTGTTCGACGCGCGCCTCGATCAATTCATAGAGGAGGCGCGCCGCCTGCACCTCGCCGCCTTCCGGTCGGCCGGGCTTCGTCGATGGGTTCCAGCAATAGACGTCGAAATGCGCCCAGCGCGCAGGGTCGGCGATGAAACGCCTCAGAAACAGCGCGGCGGTGATCGAACCGGCGAAGGGACCGCTCGTCACATTGACGAGATCGGAGATTTTGCCGTCGAGCCCGCCGTCGTACCTGTCCCACAACGGCATTCGCCATACCGGATCGTTTACGGCCGCGGCCTTCGCCGCAATTTCCGCGGCGAGCCCGTCATCGCCAGTATAGAACGGCGGAATTTCGGGCCCGAGCGCGACGCGCGCAGCGCCGGTCAGCGTGGCGAAATCGAACAGCAGATCGGGCGGCGTTTCGCTTGCATAGGCCAGCGCGTCGGCAAGAATTAATCGCCCTTCCGCGTCGGTGTTGCCGATTTCGACGCTCAGCCCTTTGCGGCTGCGGTAGACGTCGCTGGTTCGAAACGCCGAGGCTGAAATAGAATTTTCGACGATTGGCAGCAGCACGCGCAAGCGAATCGGCGTCGCTGCGTCGAGCAGCATCGCCGCGAGCGACAGCGCCGTCGCCGCGCCGCCCATATCCTTCTTCATCAGCGCCATCGCGCTCGAAGGCTTGATGTCGAGTCCGCCGGTGTCGTAGCAGACGCCTTTGCCGACGAGCGTCACGCGCAAACCGTCTTCAGGTCCGTGCTCCAATTCGACGAGTCTCGGCGCCTGAGCCGCCGCGCGCCCGACGGCGTGAATCAAGGGGAAGTTTTCCGCAAGCAGCGCGTCGCCGACAATGACGCGACTCTTGGCGTCGTGCTTCGCGCCCAGGGCAAGCGCGGCTTCGGCGAGCGCCTCCGGCCCCATGTCGTTCGTCGGCGTATTGACGAGATCGCGCCCGAGCGCGACGGCGGCCGCAATGCGCTCTATACGCGCCCGGTCGACGCCCTGTGGCGCGCAAAGACGCGGCGCTTCGTTCTTGCGAGTCTTGTAGCGAGAGAAGGCATAGCGCGACAGAAGAAAGGCCAGCGCCGCCTGCGCCGGCGCATCGACGCCGTCGCCAAGCCGGTAGAGCCCCTTGGGCAACGCAGCCGCGAGCTTTCCGGCGAAAAACGGATCGCGCGCCTTCGGTTGCCTGCCCTCGGCCCCGAAGAAGACCCGCGGCGCGCCGCCGACGTCCGGCGCAAAGAACGTGGAGCCGGCTTTCGCCTCAAATCCCGCAAGGTTCGCAAGACGGGCCGTCGGTTCGGGAAGCTTTGCGCGATGCTCGGGCCAGTCTTCCTTATTGACGAAATCGATGGCGATCGCCTCTGGCGACCAATCTTCAAGCTTCATTCGCGTCCGCCGCTTCCTCTACGCCGGGTTGATCCGCGCAAAGTCGATCAACCGCTGTTCTACGGGCGCCATCACAAAAGCCGTAAACATTGCCGCTATCAAGCGCCCCAACTCGGGGCCGGCGGCGACCGAACTCGTGTAAGCTCTATATTTACGCATATTGCGTAATAATTATACAGACATCGCCTCGGCTCTGGTCAGGGGAGCGCCGCCCCACGACACGCAAAACGATTATTTTATGCGCATAATGGCACGCTGTTTGCTGAGTTGACGCTCACTTCGCCAAAGTTGAGGGCATGTCTGCGCAAATGAAGATCATCACGGCCGTTATCAAACCCTTCAAGCTCGACGAGGTGCGCGAGGCGCTGACGGAAATCGGCGTGCACGGCATGACCGCGACGGAAGCGAAAGGCTATGGCCGACAGAAGGGCCATGCCGAAATCTACCGCGGCGCGGAATATATCGTTTCCTTCCTCCCCAAGCTTAAAATCGAAGTCGCGCTTCCCGACGCCCTCGTCGATCGTGCAATCGAAGCGATCCGGCGCGCCGCCTACACCGGCCATATCGGCGACGGCAAAATCTTCGTCTTGCCGCTGGAGCGCGCCATGCGCATCCGCACCGGCGAAACCGACTCCGAGGCGCTGTAAGCGCTTTCCATCTTCAATCAGGATCAATCGATGCACAGCTCGTTCGCGCGCGGCCCGAGTAAGAATTTCCACATCCAGCAGGCGGGCGACGGATTGCGCCGCATGATGTTGCGAGCGGCGGCCGCGCTGACGGCCTTCATCGTCGCGCAACCCGCCTTCGCGCAAGACGGCGCAGGCAAGATCGACGCCGCCGACACCGCCTTCATGATCGCCGCGACCGCGCTCGTCCTGATGATGACGCTGCCGGGCCTTGCGCTGTTTTACAGCGGCATGGTGCGTAAGAAGAACGTGCTCGCCACCATGGCGCAGAGCCTCATCGCCACAGCCCTTGTCTCGCTGCTTTGGATCGGCGTCGCCTACAGCCTCGCCTTCAGCGGCGACGGCGCTTACATCGGCGACGCTTCGCGGGCGCTGCTCGCCGGGATCGGGCTTGATACGGTGAGCCCCTTAGCGACGACGATTCCCGAAATCCTGTTCATGATCTATCAGATGACCTTCGCGGTCATCACCTGCGCGCTGGTCGCCGGCTCCGTCGCGGAACGCATGAAATTCTCCGCCTTCATGCTGTTTTGCGCGCTGTGGCTGTTCATCGTTTACGCGCCTTCGGCGCATTGGGTCTGGGGCGGCGGTTTTCTCCAGAAGATGGGGCTTCTCGATTTCGCTGGCGGAACGGTCGTGCACATCAACGCCGGCGTCGCCGGACTCGTCTGCGCATTCGTTCTTGGGAGTCGCGTGGGTTTCGGCCGCGAGAACCTCTCGCCCTTCGATCTCTCGCTCGCGGTGGTCGGCACGGGACTGCTCTGGGTCGGCTGGTTCGGCTTTAACGGCGGCTCGGCGCTCGCCGCCAATTCACGCGCGGTCTTCGCGATCGTCGCGACGCATCTCGCCGCCTGCGCCGGCGCTCTGATGTGGAGCGGACTGGAATGGCTTCAGCGCGGCAAGCCTTCGGTGCTCGGCGTCGTGTCGGGGGCCGTCGCCGGCCTCGGCACGATCACGCCGGCCTCGGGCTATATCCTGCCCTGGCATGGCGTCGTCATCGGGCTGATCGCCGGCGCCGTCTGCTACTGGTTCTGCACCGTGGTGAAATACCGGCTGCGTTACGACGACACGCTCGACGTGTTCGGCGTGCATGGCGTCGGCGGCATTATGGGCACGCTGCTCGCGGGCGTTTTCGCGACGCGCGCGATCACAGCTTCAGAGGGCGATCCCGGCGTCGCCGGCCTACTGGAAGGCGACCCGCATCAGCTTCTCGTGCAGGCGATCGGCGTCCTTGTCACCATCGTCTGGTGCGTTGTCGGCACTTGGGCGGCGCTCAAAATCGTCTCGCTCGTCACATCGCTGCGCGTCAATGCCGACGACGAACGCGAGGGCCTCGACATCGCCCTGCATGGCGAAGCGCTGCATCAGTAGGAGGCGCTGTCCTCCCCGTCCGCCTTGCGCGAGAAAGGATGGCTCGGCCTTGCCTTGCGTGATGGATCTTGGATGAAGCGCAGCGTCGACGCTAACTCTTTCTCCGGGGGAAAGAAGGCGAGCGCGCTTCTTTCCCGCGTCGTTGCGCCTCGGCGAGAACGCTTTCGTCCATTTCGTCGATTGTCTTAGCCGGGCCCGTGATCTTAAGAAGCCCGAACACCTTGCCGACGCTGGTTCGCTCGAACCAGTTTTGCGACCGCGTCGCTCCTTTCCGATTTTTCGACTGCATGCTTTCCCCACCGCCTACCCATATCAGAGCGACTCGCAATCAGACGCCGGCGATATGGTATAATGTTACCATATCAACGAGTATCAAGTTTTTATTGCCATTGGTCGGCATTAATGTTCATAAATCCGCTTGACCTGCCCCGTTCCATCCCCTATCCCCTCCCCATCCGAACGCACCGTTCAAACGGAATTCCCATCTCATGTTTGGCAAAACTTTTTCGGCGAAACCCGCCGACATCGAAAAGAAATGGGTGCTGATCGACGCCTCCGGGCTCGTCGTCGGCCGCCTCGCCTCGCTCATCGCGCTGCGGCTGCGCGGCAAGCACAAGGCGAGCTTCACGCCCCATGTCGACGACGGCGACAACATCATCGTCGTCAACGCCGACAAGGTGGTTCTGACCGGCCGCAAGCGCGAACAGAAGGTCTATCACCACCACACGGGCTTCCCCGGCGGCATCAAGGAACGCTCGGCGAAGTTCATTCTCGAAGGGCGCTTCCCCGAGCGCGTTCTGGAGAAGGCCGTGCAGCGCATGCTGCCGCGCGGGCCCTTGGGCCGCAAGCAGCTCGGCAATCTGCGCGTCTACAAGGGCGCCGAACATCCGCATGAGGCGCAAAGCCCGCAAACGCTCGACGTCGCCGCCCTGAACGCCAAGAATAGCCGGAGCGCCTGATCATGGCCGAGACCACTCTTTCCTCGCTTTCCGACCTCCAGGGAAGCGCCGCCCCGGCGCCGGAAGCGCCGCGCTATGTGCAGAAGCTCGACAAGCAGGGCCGCGCCTACGCCACCGGCAAGCGCAAGAACGCCGTCGCGCGCGTCTGGGTGAAGCCCGGCCCCGGCAAGATCACCGTCAACGGCCGCGACATCGAATCCTATTTCGCGCGTCCGGTGCTGCGGATGATCCTCGCGCAGCCGCTCGTCGTCGCCAAGCGCACCGGCCAGTATGACCTCGTCGTCTCGGTCGCCGGCGGCGGACTTTCGGGCCAGGCGGGCGCGGTGCGTCACGGCCTCGCCAAGGCGCTGACCAATTACGAGCCGGAACTGCGTCCCGCGCTCAAGAAGGAAGGGTTTCTCACCCGCGACTCCCGCGTCGTCGAGCGCAAGAAATACGGCAAGCGCAAAGCCCGCCGCAGCTTCCAGTTCTCGAAGCGCTAAGCTTCGCGTTCGTCGACGTTGGACCAATTACGAGCGGCGCTTCGGCGCCGCTTTTTTTCGTGCGCCGTCAGTAAACGCAAATCTTAAAGTCGCTCCCCACCCAGCAGGCCGGATCGGCTTTGGAGCGCTTCGCTTCTCCCCAACGGGAGTTGATCCCCTCGCGGGTCAGTCCTCTCACTTCAGCGACGCCCGGCGAGACGATGGCGACGCTGATCAACGTCACGCCGTCAAACCCTGGCTTTCCGATCGGCCCGATCGCGAAGCTGCCGCCAGAGTCAGGCGTGAATTTGCACGTCGCCCTGTAGGGCGTCATGCCATTGCCGATGACGACGCATTTCGCGGGTCTCGCAGATGCGTCTTTGAACATGATCGGCTGCGCCATGACGATCAAACCAACCAACACGGCAATTCTCTTCATCAAAACCCTCCTGTCGCGAAGGACCGCGTCGGCGCTTACTCCAATCGCGCTTCGCGCCGCTCGCGAAGACCGCCGACGCCAATAAGCCCGACGACGGCGCCGAACATCAGATAAAAGGCGGGCGCCACCGGCGTGGCGAGAAAGCGGATCAGCCAGGCGACGATAAACGGCGCGAAGCCGCCGAAGATCATGACCGCGACATTATAGGCGATCGCCAGCCCCGACGTGCGGATATGGGTCGGAAACTGCTCGGCGAGCGCCGTGGACCGCGCGCCGAAGAGACCGGAGAGCGCGATGC
>JBFXJV010000047.1:0-13334 GCA_050174515.1 Methylocystis sp. | reverse complement strand
TAGCGCGGATAGGTGGTGAAGCCGATCTGATTGTTGATGATGAAGTGGATCGAGCCGCCGGTGCGATGTCCCTTCAATCCGGAAAGGCCGAAACATTCCGCGACCACGCCCTGGCCGGCGAAGGCCGCGTCGCCGTGAATCAGCAGCGGCATCACCGGGCGGCGGTCGCTGTCGGTGCAATGATGCTGGTCCTGCTTCGCGCGCACTTTGCCGAGCACGACCGGATCGACGATTTCGAGATGGGACGGATTGGCGGTGAGCGAGAGATGCACCCTATTGTCGTCGAAGATTCGGTCCGACGAGGCGCCGAGATGATATTTGACGTCGCCTGAACCTTCGACTTCGTCGGGCAGAAACGAGCCGCCCTTGAATTCGTGAAACAGCGCGCGATGCGGCTTCGCCATCACTTGCGACAGCACATTGAGCCGGCCGCGGTGCGCCATGCCGAGGACGATTTCCTTGACGCCGAGCGCGCCGCCGCGCTTGATGATCTGCTCCATCGCCGGAACGATGCCTTCGGCGCCGTCGAGGCCGAAGCGCTTGGTGCCGGTGTATTTGACGTCGAGGAATTTTTCGAAGCCTTCAGCCTCGACGAGCTTATTTAGAATCGCCCGCTTGCCTTCCGGGGTGAAGACGATTTCCTTTTTCGGCCCTTCGATGCGCGCCTGCAGCCAACCCTTCTCTTCCGGGTTGGAAATATGCATGAATTCGAAGCCGATCGTGCCGCAATAGGTACGGCGCAGGATCGTCACCATCTCGAACAGCGTCGCGAAGCGCATGCCCAACACGCCATCGAGGAAGATTTTGCGCTCGTAATCCTCGTCGGTGAAACCGTAAGTCTGCGGATTGAGCTCGCCGTGATCGTGGCGCTGCTCCAGCCCGAGAGGATCGAGATTGGCGTGCAGATGGCCGCGCATGCGATAGGCGCGGATCATCATCAGCGCGCGCACCGAGTCGCGCGTCGCGCGCAACACGTCCTCGCCGGTCAGCCCGGGCGCGGCGGGAGCGGCTGGCGCTTTATCAGGCGCCGGCGCCTCACCGACGAGCGCGCCGACCCATTCGCCGTTCGGCGGCTGCGGCCAGTCGCGGCGCGCCCAGCTCGGCCCGCCTTGGGCGGCGTTCTCCTGAGGCTTGAGGCCCATCTCGGCGAAGAAATTGCGCCAGTCGGGACTGACCGAGGACGGATCGGCCTCATAGGCTGAGAGCAGGCTTTCCAGATAGCCGGCGTTCGCGCCCTGCAGAAAGGATGTCGAAGCGAGAAAATCATTTTGCGGCGAGCGTGCGCCAGCCGGCGCTGGTCCGGCGCCGCCATTGGTTTCAAAACGCGCCATCTCAATCTTTCCCAGAAGCGCCGACGCTCAAGGGCGCCGACGACTTTCGAAGCGTTGAGCGGGCTAAGGCGGCTAGCCCTTCAGCGCTTCGACCAATGTCTTTCCGAGCCTCGCAGGCGACGGCGACACTTTGATGCCCGCCGACTCCATGGCTGCGATTTTACTTTCGGCGTCGCCTTTTCCGCCCGAGACGATCGCGCCCGCATGGCCCATTCGGCGGCCGGGCGGCGCGGTGCGGCCCGCGATGAATCCGACCATCGGTTTCTTGCGGCCGCGTTTGGCCTCGTCTATCAAGAATTGGGCCGCGTCCTCCTCCGCCGACCCGCCGATTTCACCGATCATAATGATGGACTTAGTCGCGTCGTCGGCGAGAAACAACTCCAGCACTTCGATAAAATCCGTGCCTTTCACCGGGTCGCCGCCGATGCCGACGGCCGTCGTCTGACCCAGGCCTTCGCGGGTCGTCTGGAACACGGCCTCATAGGTGAGCGTGCCGGAGCGCGACACCACCCCCACGGACCCACGCGAAAAAATATTGCCGGGCATGATGCCGATCTTGCTCTCCCCGGCGGTGACGACGCCGGGGCAGTTCGGCCCGATGAGGCGCGATTTCGAGCCGCAGAGCGCGCGTTTGACCCGGATCATGTCCTGAACCGGAACGCCCTCGGTGATGCAGACGATCAGCGGGATTTCCGCCTCGATCGCCTCGCAGATGGCGTCGGCAGCGCCCGGCGGCGGCACATAGACGACCGAGGCGTCGGCGCCGGTCTTGTCGCGCGCTTCGGCGACGGTGTCGAAAACCGGGAGATCGAGATGGATCGAGCCGCCTTTGCCGGGCGAGACGCCGCCGACCATTCTGGTCCCGTAGTCGAGCGCCTGGACGGAGTGGAAAGTGGCGGTCTTGCCGGTGAAGCCTTGGGTGATGACTTTGGTGTTCTTGTCGATCAGCACGGACATGAAAGGGAAATCCCGAAAGCAAGCGGAACGGCGCGCGCGCCTCTTCTGTTCAAGCGATAGGCCGGGAGCCGCCGCCCGTGGTCGCCGGCGCGCAACCTATTGACAAAAGCTCAGCCGCACAAGGCGACAAGACCCCCTGCGACAGGGGGCCGCGACCGCCCTCGGGATTTCGACTAGTGTGACGCCGCCAACCTTTACGCTGAATGAACCAAATCAAGGACCGCCGGTCGTCATCAGGTTTTTCCGCTGGAGAAAGGTCCCCTGGGCGTCACGGCTATCGCCGTCGCCCTCATCGTGTTGCATCGGGTTCGAATCTGCAAAGAATGGGCTGAGAGGCGCGGCGCATTCTATGAGCCTTGGGGAAGGCCGACATGCACTCGCTCTTCGTTCAGCCGGTCGACTATTATCTCGCGGCCTGGTTTGCGCTGACCGCCGTCTGCACGCTTTACGTCGCGATCGACGGCGCCAAAAATCCCGAACCCGCCGTCATGAAATGGGGATTCGTCCTCGTCACGCTCTATACGGGACCGTTCGGCCTTCTGCTTTACGTCCTGACCGACAAGGAGCCGCGGCCAGGGGCGCATGAACGATTCGTGAGTCCGCTGTGGAAGCAGGGGGTCGGCTCCACCATCCATTGCGTCGCCGGCGACGCGACCGGCATCATTCTCGCCGCCGTCATCGTCGCTTCGCTCGGCCTGCCGATGTGGCTCGACCTCATCGTCGAATATCTCGCGGGCTTCGCCTTCGGCCTGTTCATTTTCCAGTCGCTGTTCATGAAGGAGATGATGGGCGGTTCCTATCTGGAGAATGTGCGGCGCAGCTTCTTTCCCGAATTCATCAGCATGAATTTCATGATGGCCGGCATGGCCCCGGTGATGAGCTTCCTGATGATGGGCCACGACATGCGCGCCATGGTTCCAACCGAACTCATCTTCTGGGGGGTGATGTCGGTCGGCGTGATGGCGGGTTTTATCGCCGCCTATCCCTCAAACGTCTGGATGGTCGCGCAGGGCATCAAGCACGGGCTGATGACCGAGCGCGCGCAAGACGCTCCTTTGGAGAAAACCGCCGAACAACGAGCGACTGAGCCCGTCGGATCGGATGCGGCAAGCCATCAGCATCACGATCACGGCGAACATTCCGGCATGAGCCAGGGCGCCGCCGCGCCTCCCGAGCACGGCCCGCATCCGGCGCCCGGCGCGGCTCCGATGCATATGAATATGAGGCCCGAGGCGACCTCAGCTCAGATCGCCGCCTTCAGCCTCGCGTCTCTCGTCCTTCTCGCCACCGGCATGATCGCGCCCGCCAATTGGGTGAACATGAACCTTTCGGCGCATGACGTGGGCGGGCTCATCATGCCGCCCGGAATGCTTATGTATCGCGACACGACCGCCGACGCGATGCGGGAGATGAGTTTCGCGGATTCGCGCCTCGTCGACGCGGATGCGCCGATCGGCGCGCGCGGCGATCAGGATTTGCCTTTCAAAATCGAAGCCGGGGTCAAGGTATTCGAGCTTACCGCCTCAGTGATCCGCTGGCGCATCCTGCCCGGCGTGGCTGTCGACGCCTACGCCTACAACAATCAGATACCGGGTCCGCGTATTCATATTCGCGAAGGCGACCGGGTGCGTATTCGGGTGCGCAACAAGCTGCCCGAAGTGACCACGGTGCACTGGCACGGGCTCATTCTCCCGAACGCTATGGACGGACCGAGCGAGATCACGCAAGCGCCGATTCCGCCTTCTGGATTTTTCGACTATGAGTTCACGGTTCGG
Organism: Methylocystis sp.; assembly: GCA_050174515.1. Classification (GTDB taxonomy): domain Bacteria; phylum Pseudomonadota; class Alphaproteobacteria; order Rhizobiales; family Beijerinckiaceae; genus Methylocystis. Next base: position 9,271 of record JBFXJV010000047.1, on the reverse strand, counting down.
CAGCACGGAACCTATTTCTACCACCCCCATGCCGAGCCGGACCGAACTCAGGCGCTTGGCCTCTATGGCGCGCTGATCATTGATCCCGCCGACGCCGCGGAGGAAATCCGCGCCGATCACGACTATGTCATCCAGCTGCAGGAATGGCTCTGGCGGGACGGCCTGACGTTTCCCGCCATGCCGATGGACGGCATGCAGCCGAATTATTTCACGATCAACGGCAAGTCCTATCCGTCAACCGAGACGGTGCGCATGAAGCTCGGCGAAACGCTTAAAGTGCGCTTCATCGGGACGAACAACGGCTTCATCCATCCGATGCATATTCACGGGGGACCGTTCGAAGTCGTCGCGCGCGACGGCGAAACGCTGCAAAAGAGCGCCCGCTTTCTCGCCGACACGGTCAATGTCGGTCCAGGCCAGCGCTATGACGTGATCTGGCGGGCGCGGGAGAGGGGAAAGTGGCTGATCCACTGCCACATTCCCCATCACACCAGCAACGACAACACCGAAACCAAGGGCGGCGGCGGGCTGATGGCGGTCATCGAAGTGAAATAAGCCCGCCGCTCTACTTCTGCCGATAGGCCTCCATCACGTCTTCGACCGTGCGCAGGCCGGTCTTCGGCGACATGACCAGCACCGCCATATTGCCGGGCGCATGTTCGTTCTTCCACATTTTGGTGTGGGCCACCGGGATTTTCTCCCAGGCGAACACTTCCGACATGCAGGGGTCGACGCGCCTGTCGAGCACGAAGCGATTGGCGGCGGACGCCTGCTTCAAATGCGCGAAATGCGAGCCCTGGATGCGCTTCTGGCGCATCCACACATAGCGCGCGTCGAAGGTGAGGTTGAAGCCGGTCGTGCCGGCGCAGAACACCACCATGCCGCCACGCTTCACGACGAGGCAGGAGACCGGAAAAGTCGCTTCGCCCGGATGTTCGAAGACGATGTCGACATCCTTCTTTCCGGTAATGTCCCAGATCGCCTTGCCGAAGGCGCGGGCGTTCTTGGTCCATTCGATAAATTCGGGCGTATTGACCTTCGGCAACTGCCCCCAGCACTTGAAATCCTTGCGGTTGATCACGCCCTTGGCGCCGAGCGAGAGCACATAGTCGCGCTTGCTCTCGTCCGAGATGACGCCGATGGCGTTGGCGCCCGAGGCGGCGCAGAGCTGAACCGCGAAAACGCCGAGGCCGCCCGACGCGCCCCACACCAGCACATTGTCGCCGGGCTTCAGCTGATGCGGCGAATGGCCGAAGAGCATGCGAAAGGCGGTGGCCAGCGTTAAGGTGTAGCAGGCCGCCTCTTCCCAGGTCAGGTGCTTCGGGCGCTCCATCAGCTGGCGATCCTGGACGCGGCAGAATTGGGCGAAGGAGCCGTCCGGCGTCTCATAGCCCCAGATGCGCTGCGAGGGCGAGAACATCGGATCGCCGCCGTTGCACTCCTCGTCGTCCCCGTCGTCCTGGTTGCAGTGGACGACCACTTCGTCGCCGACCTTCCAGCGCTTCACCTTGGAGCCGACCGCCCAGACGATGCCGGAAGCGTCGGAGCCGGCGATGTGATAGGGGTTTTTGTGCACGTCGAGGGTCGAGACCGGCTCGCCCAGCGAGGCCCAGACGCCGTTGTAATTGACCCCGGCCGCCATCACCAGAACCAGCACGTCATGGCTGTCGAGCTCCCAAGTCGGCAAGACCTCGAGCTGCATGGCGGTTTCCGGCGGACCGTGCCGCTCCTTGCGGATCGCCCAGGCGTACATGTTCTTCGGCACATGCCCGAGCGGCGGAATTTCGCCGATCTCATACAGGTCTTTCTTATCGGTCAACTTCGGGGTCCTCGCCTTGTCGCCCTGACACGGGCTCGCACTGGCGGGAGCTTATAGACGGGGCGGGGTAAAGCGAATAGTCCCCAAGTTGAGGGCGGCAAAGCGCCTTGTCGTCGGCCTGCGCAGAGGAGGAGCCAGTCTCGCAGGGAAGATTTGTTGGGGCCTTGAGCGGAAATTCGAACCGCCCAATACGCCATCGCCGCTGGCGTCGTCTGACATTTTGCGCTAATGGTCATCTAATTGGTCATGAGGAAAGTATGAGCGCGGTCACCGTCGCGGAAGCCAAGGCCCATTTGAGCGAACTCGTCGAGCGCGCGGCGAAGGGCGAGACTGTGTGCGTCACCCGCCGCGGCAAACCCGTCGCCAAGATCGCGCCTCTCGCCGAACCCTTAAAGCGCGTGGACGTCTCGATGTTGCGTGAGATCACCGAGGACATGGCGGCGCAGGCCGAGCCCGCAGGTAAATTCATGCGCCGCATCCGCGACGAAGAGCGCTATTGACGCTCTATCTGGACACGTCGCTGCTCGTCGCGGCGCTGACCAGGGAGGCGAAGACGGATCGCGTCCAGTCTTGGCTTGGCGATTGGCGAGAAGAACTCGCGATCAGCGACTGGGTGGTCACGGAATTTTCTTCCGCCCTGTCAATTAAATTGCGTAATCGCCAGATCGATCTTGCGCAGCGGGCGGCGGCGCTCTCCGGGTTCACGCGGCTCGTTTCCGAGAGCTTCGTCACCCTGCCGCTCGCCGCCAATCACTTTGGGACTGCGGCGCGTTTCGCCGGCCAGCACGCGCTGGGGCTGCGGGCGGGCGACGCGCTGCATCTCGCGGTCTGCGCCGAATATGGCGCGACGCTTTGCACGCTCGACCGGCGACTCGCCGCGGCCGCGCCCTCGGTCGGCGTCGCGATGAAGCCTCTTTGAGCCGCCGCCGGCCTCATCTTGTCAAAACAGGGTCATGTGCTATCGCAACAGGCCGAGGAGCCATCAAAGTGAACGACATGTCCGCCGAGAAGAGCCGGAATGCTGGCCGCGACAAGCCCTGGATGTTTCGCACCTACGCCGGCCATTCGACGGCGAGCGAATCCAACAAGCTTTACCGCTCCAATCTCGCCAAGGGGCAGACCGGTCTTTCCATCGCCTTCGATCTGCCGACCCAGACGGGCTATGACAGTGACCATCCCCTCTCGCGCGGCGAAGTCGGCAAGGTCGGCGTGCCGGTCTCGCATCTTGGCGACATGCGCGCGCTCTTCGAGGGCATTCCGCTTGGCGAGATGAACACCTCGATGACCATCAACGCCACTGCGGTGTGGCTGATGGCGCTCTATATCGCCGCCGCCGAGGAACAGGGCGCGCCGCGCATAAAGCTGCAGGGCACGACGCAAAACGACATCATCAAGGAATATCTTTCGCGCGGCTCCTACGTGTTTCCGCCGGCGCAATCGTTGCGGCTGACGCAAGACCTCATTCTCTTCACCACCAAGGAATGCCCGAAGTTCAATCCGATCAACGTCTGCTCCTATCATCTGCAGGAGGCGGGCGCGACGCCGTCGCAGGAGCTCGCCTATGCGCTCGCCACTGCGGTCGCCATTCTCGATAATGTGAAGAAGTCCGGCGAAATCTCTGACGAGGATTTTGCCCAGGTGGTGGGGCGCATCTCCTTCTTCGTCAACGCCGGCATGCGCTTCGTCACCGAGCTCTGCAAGATGCGCGCCTTCGCCGAGCTCTGGGAGGAGATCACCCGCGAGCGCTATGGCGTCAAGGACGAGAAGCTCCGCCGCTTCCGCTATGGCGTGCAGGTCAATTCGCTCGGCCTCACCGAGCAGCAGCCGGAAAACAACGTCTATCGCATCCTGATCGAGATGCTCGCGGTCGTTCTCTCCAAGAACGCCCGCGCCCGCGCCGTGCAGCTTCCGGCCTGGAACGAGGCGCTCGGCCTGCCGCGTCCCTTCGACCAGCAATGGTCGCTGCGCATGCAGCAGATCATGGCTTACGAGACCGACCTCCTGGAATATGGCGACATATTCGACGGCAATCCCGAAATCGCCCGCAAGGTCGCCGAACTGAAGGACGAGGCGAAAGCGGAACTCAAGAAGATCGAGGAGCTTGGCGGCGCCGCCGCGGCGGTCGAGATCGGCTATATGAAGTCGAAGCTGGTTGAAGCCAACACCGCGCGTCTCGAGGCGATCGAAGCCGGCGAGCAGACAGTCGTCGGCGTCAATAAATTCATCGGCGGCGAGCCGTCGCCGCTCGCCTCAGGCGACGACCAGATCATGGTCGTGCCGGAACATGTCGAAGCCCAACAGATTTCGCGGCTGAAGGCGTGGCGCGAAGCGCGCGATCAGAAGGCGGCGAAGCAAGCGATCGAAGAGCTGGTGCGCGCCGCCAAGGACGGCCGCAACATGGTCGAACCCTCGATCGCCGCCGCCAAGGCGGGCGTCACCACCGGCGAATGGGGCAATGTCTTGCGCGGGGTGTTCGGCGAATATCGCGCGCCGACGGGCGTGTCCTCAACCGCGCGCCAGGTCGGCGGCGCGCTCGACGCGGTGCGCGAAGAGGTCGCGCGTGTGTCGCAGAAGCTTGGCAAGCGGGCGAAGTTTCTGGTCGGCAAGCCGGGCCTCGACGGCCATTCCAACGGCGCCGAGCAGATCGCGGTGCGCGCCCGCGACGCCGGCTTCGACGTGATCTACGCCGGCATCCGCTCGACGCCGGCCGAACTGGTCGAGACCGCGAAGAAGGAAGGCGCGCATTGCATCGGCCTCTCCATTCTCTCAGGCTCGCATGTGACGCTGGCGCATGAGGTGATCAAGCTGATGAAGCAGGAAGGCGTCGAGGCGCCGCTCGTCGTCGGCGGCATCATTCCGCCCGCCGACGAAAAGCTCCTGCGCGACGCCGGCGTCGCGGCGGTTTACACGCCGAAGAACTATGACCTCAATGCCATCATGACCGACCTAGCGCATATCATCGAGAAGGCGGTGGTTTAAGGCCCGCGGCGTCTGCGCGAGTGGGGAACGCCCCCTCTCTCGCGATAGCAGGGCGCAGGGACAGGGAATGTGGCCGCGCCAAGCCTCCCGCGCGATCAAGAGATCGACGGGCGGTTGCGTCGATTGCTGATGTTGATGGCTTACGTCCAGAACGGCGCGAGCTTCTTTAGCCGCTTCTCGCTCGTTTCGGCATGGGCGACGCCTTGGCGCGCGGCGTGGGCGAACCAGCCGCGAATAAAGCTTGAGGCGCGCGCGGCTTCGGGAGTTTGCGCGTCGATCTGGTCGAGCAGGCCGTTGGCGACCTCCATGTCGTTGAAGAGGCCCAATTGATCCTGCATCTCGCCAAGCGCGTAAAGATACGCCCGCGCGTCTTTGCGATCGTCGAACAGGCTTTCGAAAAATTCCGCGCCATAGCGCGCCTTTTTGAGCGCGATGCGGACTCGATGACGCTCATCGGCCGAAAGCGTCGCCAAGCCCTTGCTCTTCTTCAGGAGCCGCTTGCGCAGTCCGGTCAGCGCAACTGCGGCAAAGGCTTGCGCCGATCCCGGCGCGCGCATCTCAGGCGCCGCCTCCCAGTCGCGCCGAGCGATCGCCAGCCGTAATTCATCGACGAAACGCGCCGTTTCGTCGGAAGATACGGCGTCATGCGCGCCGCGATAGGCCTGTTCGCGAAGCGTTTCGAGCGCGTCGGTCAGCGCATGAAAACTCGGATCGTCGCCGATCGCCTCGCGCGGGCCGCCGCTCAATGCGAGGCCGAAAACGTCCCAATCGCGCGCCGCGCCAAGGGCTGCGGCAAGCGCCTTGGCGCGCCCGGCCGCGGTTTCGAGCGCAGGCCCGGTGACAGCCGGCCGCAACAAGCCGATCGCCGCGCGCAGGCGGCGCAAGGCGACGCGCATCTGATGCACGCTTTCCGGCGCGCTCAATGATTGGAGAAGCGGAACATTGGCCAGAAAATGCTCAAGAGCGCCGGAGAAAATGGCCGCTGCGGCGCCTTCGAGCGTATCGTCCTGCGAAAGTTCGATCGGCTTCGCCTTGATCGACGTCGGCGCAGGAGCGTCGTGCGGCTCCTGCTGCGCGTCGTCTCGCACAGGCGAAATCTCCGACTCTGACGAAGCATGCATCCGGACGCTCTACCGCAAATTTATCTCAATTACATAGTGGCGGCGCGCGCCGCGCAACATTACGCGCGCCGCCGCCTCTCGCTCAAGCTCTTGATTAATACGTCCGCGCTTGCTTTATCGCGACGCAATATTCTTCTCGGGAGCTACGCCTCATGTCGACTTGGCCAAACTACGGCAAAATAGCCGGTCCGATCGTGCTGATCGGTTTCGGCTCCATTGGCCGAGGCATCTTGCCGCTCATTGAGCGCCATTTCGATTTCGACAAGTCGCGCTTCACCGTCATCGATCCTGTCGACAGGCATCGCCGGCTGCTCGACGAGCGCGGCATCGCCTTTTTGAAAGCGAGCCTGACGCCCGACAATTATCGCGACATTTTGACGCCGCTGCTGACCAAGGGCGAAGGCCAGGGCTTTATCGTCAATCTCTCGGTTGACGTGTCGTCGCTCGCGATCATGAAACTCGCGCGCGAATTGAAGGCGCTTTATGTCGACACTGTCGTCGAACCCTGGCCGGGCTTTTACTTCGACAAGAGCAAGGGCAATGAAGCCCGCACCAATTATGCCCTGCGCGAGACGGTGCTGGAGGAACGCCGCAACAATCCTGGCGGACCGACAGCTGTCTCCTGCGTCGGCGCCAACCCCGGCATGGTGTCCTGGTTCGTCAAGCAGGCGCTCGTCAATATCGCGCGCGACGCGGGCGCGCTCGACAAGGAGCCGGAGACGCGCGCCGAATGGGGCGCGCTTGCCCAAAAGCTCGGCGTCAAGGGCATTCACATCGCCGAACGCGACACCCAGCGCGCGCGCACGCCGAAGCCGCGCAACGTCTTCGTCAACACCTGGTCGGTCGAAGGCTTCGTTTCAGAAGGCATGCAGCCCGCCGAACTCGGCTGGGGCACGCATGAAAAGGCGTTGCCGGACATCGGCCGCACGCACGCGACTGGCTGCGGCGCGGCGATCTATCTGCTGTCGCCCGGCGCCAATACCCGCGTGCGCTCCTGGTGTCCGACGCCCGGCGCGCAATATGGGTTTCTCGTCACCCATAATGAGTCGATCTCGATCGCCGATTTTCTGACGCTGCGCGACGCCTCGGGACAGGCGATCTATCGTCCGACCTGCCACTATGCCTATCATCCGGCCGACGACGCCGTTCTGTCCTTGCACGAAATGTTCGGCGCCGCCGGCAAGATGCAGGAGAGCTGGACGATTCTCGACGAGCACGAAATCGTTGATGGAATCGACGAACTCGGCGTGCTGCTCTATGGGCACGCGAAGAACGCCTATTGGTATGGCTCGCAGCTCTCGATCGAGGAGACTCGCGATCTTGCGCCCTATCAGAACGCCACCGGCCTTCAGGTGAGTTCGGCGGCGCTCGCCGGCATGGTCTGGGCGCTGGAGAATCCGCAAGCCGGCATCGTCGAGGCCGACGAGGTCGACTACAAGCGGTGCCTTGACGTGCAGCTTCCCTATCTCGGACCGGTGAAGGGCTATTACACTGATTGGACGCCGCTCGACGGACGTCCGGGGCTGTTCCCGGAAGACATCGACGAGAGCGATCCCTGGCAGTTCAGGAATTTTCTGGTGCGCTGAGCGCGCCTCGGCTCTGATCAAGGACGCGCGCCGGCGAAAGTCGGCGCGTTTTTTATTGGGATGGCCGCTTGCCTCACATAAATGTTCTCTATATGTTCCATCTCAAGTTCCAGCCGGCCGAGCGACGCTCGCGACGGCGACGGACGGAGGTGGCGACATGGGACGTGCGGCTCAAGCGGTAACTGAACCAACAGGCGCGCCGTCGATCGACCCTTTGGCGTTTGTCGAGGCCAAGCGCCGGCGCGGGCGCGGGGCGCTGTCGAAGCGCAGCGGCCGGTTCGAGAAGGAGACGCGGGAGGAGATCGACGACGGTTGGGGGTCGCTGGAGCGTCTCGAAGCGCTCAAGACCAATTTCCACATCGAGAAGCCGCGCACGATCATCGCCAGGAATGAGTCGCCAGACATTTCCTTCGACCGTTCGATCAATCCTTATCGCGGCTGCGAGCACGGCTGCGTCTATTGTTACGCGCGGCCGACCCACGCCTATATGGGCTTTTCGCCGGGTCTCGATTTCGAGACAGAGATTTTCGTCAAGGAAGGCGCGGCGCAGCTTCTCGAACGCGAACTGTCGGCGCCGAGTTACGTCCCGAAGATGATCGCGATCGGCGCCAACACCGATCCTTATCAGCCCGCCGAGAAGAGCCATCGGATCATGCGCTCGATCCTCGAAGTGCTGGCGCGCGCCGATCATCCGGTCGGAGTCGTGACGAAGTCGGCGCTGGTGCTGCGTGACCTCGATCTACTCGCGCCGATGGCGGCCAAGGGTCTGGCGAAGGTGGCGATCTCGGTGACGACGCTCGACCGCAGGCTGGCACGCCTGATGGAGCCGCGCGCGGCGACGCCGGAATTGCGACTCGACACCATCGAAAAGCTCAGCGCTGCCGGCGTGCCGACCGCGGTGATGACGGCGCCGATCATTCCCTCGATCAATGATGACGAGATCGAGAAGATTTTGACCCGCGCGCATGCCGCCGGCGCGCGCGAGGCCGGTTATGTGCTGCTGCGCCTGCCGCTCGAATTGCGGGATCTCTTCGCCGAATGGCTCGTCGCGAATTTTCCCGACAGAGCGCGGCGCGCGCTGGCGCTCATGCGTTCGACGCGCGACGGCAAGCTCAATGAGTCTGCGTTCGGAAGCCGCATGAAAGGCGAGGGGCCCTACGCCTGGATGATCGGCCGTCGGTTTGAGGTCGCCGCCGAGCGGCTCGGCTTCGGGCGGAAAACAACATTGCGAACCGATTTGTTCGAGCCGCCGCGCCGCGCTCCACGACAGCTCAGCCTCTTCTGAGCGGAATTTTCGCGCGAATTGCGCGTCCAGAGCGATCGGGTAAAGGGCTTCCTCATCCTGAGGAGCGTGCGCAGCACGCGTCTCGAAGGGCGAGGAAGCCCTTCACTCGATTCGCCCAATTGCGCGTCTCTTACAGCTTGTCAGCAGCCCGCCCTCCGCGCTTTATTCGCTGCGCGGCCGTCGGGCTCGACGCCCATTGTTGCGCCGCGATCCGTCGAGGGAGCCTTCGTGACGGCAAGCGGGGTCAGTTTTCGGCTTGAGGCCCAGCTGCGCCGCAAAGGCGTCTGGCCGATCGCCGGCGTCGACGAAGTCGGGCGCGGGCCGCTCGCCGGGCCGGTGGCGGCGGCGGCGGTGATTCTTGATCCCGACCGACGGCCGCGCGGCCTCGATGATTCCAAGGCGCTGAACCCGGCGCAGCGGGAGGAGGCCTTCGAACGGATCATGGCCAGCGCCCTCGACGTCAGCGTAGCGTTGGTCACCG
>JBFXJV010000046.1:0-13497 GCA_050174515.1 Methylocystis sp. | reverse complement strand
GAATTTTCGGGCGCCAGTTTGGTCATCGCATCGATCGCCGCATGTCATTGCCGCGAAGCCAGGAATCCAGAGCGACGCCGTCGATCGTTGCGCCGGCTCCGGATTTTCGGTCGCGCGTCGCTAGTCGGAAATGATGTCGGGGTAGGTTCATTTCTCCAATATCCCGTCGACCCATGACGGGACGATCTCGCTTGCTGGTCCGTAACGCCTGGCGTCGAATTCGGCGGCATTGTCGGAAGGCTCAAGGTTGAGCTCGCAACAATATAAGCCTCTCGCCCGCGCCTCGCGCGCAAGGCCAGCCGCCGGATAGACCGCGCCCGACGTGCCGATGGCGACGAAGAGATCCGCGCTTTCCAGCGCGGCGTAAATCTCGTCCATAAAGAGCGGCGTTTCGCCGAACCAGACGACATGCGGCCGCAGCGCGCCGGCGCAGCCGCAGCGCGAGTCGACATCGAGATCGTCACGGCAGGCGCGCACGGCGCCGCATGAAGCGCAACGCGCTTTCAGCAATTCGCCATGCATGTGAATCACGCGGCTTGAGCCGGCGCGCTCATGCAGATCGTCGATATTCTGCGTCACCAGAGTCAGCCCGCCGCCGCGCTGCGCAAGGCCCGCTTCAAGCCGGGCGAGCGCGAGATGCGCGGCGTTTGGCGAAGCGGCGATGAGATTGCGCCGCCGCGCATTGTAGAACTGATGCACCAGCGCAGGATCGCGGGCGAAGGCTTCGGGCGTCGCGAGCTGCATCGGGTCAAAGCGCTTCCACAGCGCGGCGCCCGGCCCACGAAAAACGCCGAGGCCGCTTTCGGCGGAAACGCCCGCGCCGGTAAGGATGAAAACATTCATCTGAGCGCTAGGTTTTCTCCAGTCATGCGCGCGACTCAAGCCTTCGCCCGCTTCGTAAACCTCATGCACCGAAAACCCATCAATCTCCTCGTGCGCGAAGGCACGCTCCCAATACCAGGCGATCAGCAATTCTGCTTGACGTTCGCCCTACGCTAAGCCGTGGGCCAAGCCCGGCCATGACGGCGTGGGACTCGCCTCGCTAAAATGCCGTCCTGCGGTCCAGCGCCGCTGCGAGCGTGCCTTCGTCGAGATAGTCGAGTTCGCCGCCGACCGGCACGCCATGGGCGAGCCGAGTCACCTTCACGCCTGACGGCGACAGCATGTCGGCGATGTAATGGGCGGTCGTCTGTCCATCGACGGTGGCGTTGACCGCAAGCACGACTTCGCTGGTCGCCTCGGCGCGCACGCGCGTAACGAGGCTCGCGATCGCAAGATCGTCCGGCCCAACGCCATCCAGCGGCGACAGCACGCCGCCGAGCACGTGATAGCGGGCGTTGAGCAGCCCTGCCCGCTCCAGCGCCCAGAGGTCGGCGACCGTCTCGACGACAACGATGATCGACGCGTCGCGTCGCGCGTCAAGACAGATCGTGCAGGGATCGCTCGTATCGATATTGCCGCAGATCGAGCAGACGACGATGCGTTCATGCGCGACGCGCATCGCCTCGGCGAGAGGCGCGAGCAGTTCTTCGCGCTTGCGGATGAGATGCAGGACCGCGCGACGCGCCGAGCGCGGACCGAGGCCCGGCAACTTCGCCAGGAGCTGCACGAGCTTCTCGACTTCGGGCCCGGCGACGCGTTCGGCCATAATCTCAGCGCGCGCAACCCTCTCCCACAGGGAGAGGGTCGGTCCGAAGGACCGGAGTGAGGGCCAATATTTTTTTTCGCTGCGCCAACCGCCTTTGCGGCGAGCCGGAAACCCCTCTCCCGGCTGCTTCGCCGCCACCCTCTCTCCATCGGAGAGGGTTACGCGCCCAGCCCGAGACTTTCGCGATCACAACAGCCATCTCAAAACGGCAGCTTCAGCCCCGGCGGCAGCGGCAGACCGCCGGTCAGCGCCTTCATCTTCTCCGCCACCGCTTCCTCGGCCTTAGCCCGCGCCTGCATATGCGCCGAGAGGATCAGATCCTCGAGAATTTCCTTTTCATCCCGCTTCAACAGGCTCGGATCGATGGAAATGCTCCGCATCGAACCTTTGGCGGTCAGCGCGATTTTCACCATCCCGCCGGCCGCCTCGCCTTCGACAACGGTCTGTTCGAGATCCAATTGCGCCTCGGCCATCTTGGCCTGCATCTGCTGCGCCTGCTTCATCAGGCCCATGAAGTCCATCATTGCGCTTCTCCGTCGTCTTCTTCGATTGGCGACGCATCATCATAACGCGTTTCGGCGGACGTTGCGCCCTCGTCCCTGCCCCGCACGGCGACGATCTGCGCGCCCGGAAAACGCGCGAGCACGCTGGCGACCAGCGGGTCGGATTCCAGGGAAGAGCGGCGTCTGCGCTCTTCCGCGTCACGCTGTTCCTTGAGAGACGGCGCGCCGCCAGCCGCGACGATCGAAACCATCCAGCGCTCGCCGGTCCAGGCCTGAAGCTTCTGCATCAAAGCCGCCGCCAAATCGCGCGCGCCGCCGGGCGCGAGTTCGAATTCGATCAGTCCCGGTTCAAAGCGAACCAGCCTCACCTCGGATTCGAGCGCGATCTTGAGACGCATGTCCCGCTTCTCTGCTGCAAGCGCCACAAGCGCGTCGAAGCTCTCGATCGCCGTTCTTTCGGCCGGCGCGGCTGAGGGCTGAGACACTGCGGGACGCGCCGCCGCAACCAGTCGCGGCCCGCGCGCCGGCGCCGCGCTGGTCCCCGCGCTTCGCGTCGAGGGCGGCTCGGGACCGGCCCCCGTCACGCCCTCGCCAAAACCGAGGCGGCGCAACGCCTCGGCCGGCGTCGGCATGTCGGCGGCGTAAGCGAGCCGCACCAGCACCATGTCGGCGGCCGCCAGCGGCCGCTGCGAGCCGCGCAATTCCTCGACGCCTTTCATCAGGATTTGCCAGGCGCGGGTCAGCGCCGGCACGGAAAGGCGCATCGCTGCGTCTTCGCCGCGGCGTTTCTCTTCAGGCGTCAGCGCCGCCGAATGGGCCGCCTCCGGCGCAAGCTTCAATCGTGTCGCGAGATGGGTGAATTCCGCAAGTTCGAGCAGCACCTGCGCCGGATCGGCGCCGCCATTATACTGATCTTCGAGAATGCCGATCGCCGCGGCGACGTCGCCCGACATCACCGCTTCGAAAAGGTCGATGACCCGCGCCTTGTCGGCGACGCCGAGCATCAGCCGCAGATCGTCGGCGGCGATCGCGCCGCCCGCGGAATGCGCCGCCCCATAAGCGATCGCCTGATCGAGCAGGGACAGCGCGTCGCGCGCCGAGCCTTCGGCCGCACGGGCGATCATGGCGAGCGCGTCCGGCTCGATGGCGACGCCCTCGGCCTTGCAGACGCCAAGCAGATGGTCGGCGAGCACGCTGGCGTCGATGCGGCGCAGATCGAAGCGCTGGCAGCGCGAGCGCACCGTCACCGGCACCTTGTCGATCTCGGTCGTCGCAAAAATGAACTTCACATGCTCGGGCGGCTCTTCGAGCGTCTTCAGGAGACCGTTGAAGGCGGCCTTCGAAAGCATATGCACTTCGTCGATGATATAGACCTTGGTGCGCGCCATCACCGGGCGATAACGGGCGTTGTCGATGATCTCGCGGATGTCGTCGATGCCCGTGTGCGAGGCGGCGTCCATTTCGAGCACGTCGACGTGGCGCGAATCGATGATCGCCTGACAGTGAACGCCGAGTTCCTCCATATGGATCGTCGGCTGATTGATCGGCGGGCGGCCGTCTCGCGCAGGCAACTCATAGTTGAAGGCGCGCGCAAGAATGCGCGCGGTCGTCGTCTTGCCGACGCCGCGCACGCCGGTAAGCAGATAGGCCTGATGAATCCGATTGAGATCGAAGGCGTTTTCGAGCGTGCGCACCATCGGCTCCTGGCCGATGAGGTCCGCGAATGTGGTCGGTCGATATTTGCGCGCCAATACGCGGTATGCCGAGGGCGGCGCCTGATCGTCAGTGAAAAGCGTGTCGTTCATCGACGCCATAAGCTCGGCAAAGCGTCACTGCGAAGAGCGGAGCGACGAAGCAATCCAAATTCAGCGCGGCGGCGCCGAATTGCTTCGCTTTGCTCGCAATAACGACCTAGGATTTCGGACGTTTGTAGCACAGTGTCAGAAGCTGCGCCCGTCGAAATGCCTCAAGCCGGCGCGCGAAACAGCGCCATTAAGGCGAGCGTTAGCGAAGGTGGGAGGCTGAACGGAGACCCGCCCAAGCTCGTTAGGGCTGCTTCCTTCCGGATCTGACCCGGTTGGCGAGTGAAGCGTCCAGCGCCAACCTCCCGACCCCCTATGTGGCAGAGGCCGGCGGGGGATGCAAGATGGCGGCCCGAGATCGCCCCGTTCACCGCCTTTTCCTTCGTCCACCTTTCGCCGGCAAATAGAGATGCGCCCGCGCCACGCGCTTGCTAAAGAGAGCGCGGATTCCGAGGGATTTGAGCTTGAACGTCGTCACCGCCGCTTCCACAGAATGCGCAGCTTCTCGCCTAGCGGGCATCCTTGCGCATTTCGCGCGGGAAGGTTTCGCGCGCTGCGAGCCGCGTCTGCTGCAGCCGGCGCATGTCTTCCTCGATCGCTCCGGAGAGGATTTCCGCGGGCGCCTCTATCTGACGAGCGACGGCTCGGGCGCGGAATTCTGCCTGCGCCCGGAATATACGATTCCGGTCTGCCTCGATTATCTCGCCTCGGTCCAGGCGGGCCAGCCGGCGGCCTATGCCTATGGCGGCACGGTCTTCCGCGCGCCTGAACATGGCGCGAGCGGCGACGGCGAATTTCTCCAGGCCGGCCTCGAAAGCTTCGGCCGCCGGGACCGCGAGGCGGCCGACGCGGAAATCCTCGGAGCCGCGCTTGAAGCCGCCGCCGCTGCGGGCGCGACGAGGCTCAATATTCACATGGGCGACGCCGGGCTGGTCGCCGCCTTTCTCGAAAGGCTCGACATGCCGCCGATCTGGCGCCGGCGTCTCGCCGCCGGCCATGCGCGCGGCCAAAGGATCGCTGATATTTTCGCGTCGCCGAGGCGCAACGGCGGATCGGAACAGTCCGGCGTATTGGCGGCGCTGACCAAAGTTGATCAGGTTGATGCGCGTCGGCTCGTCGAGGATCTGCTCTCGATCGCCGGCATCACTGCGGTCGGCGGGCGCAGCGCCGCTGAAATCGCTGAACGTTTTCTTGACCAGGCGACGCTCGCCGACGGCGCCAGCGTGTCAAAAGAAACGCGCGCGCTGGCCGAAGCATTCTTCGCCATCGAAGGCGCGCCCGAATCCGCCGCCGCCGCCATGCGCCGTCTCGCCGCCGACGCCGGGCTCGACCTCTCCGCCGCGCTCGACGTTTTCGACGCCCGCACGTGCGCCATCGCCGCGCGCGGCCTCGCGGTCAACGACATGCGTTTCTCGGCAGGCTTCGCGCGCCATCTCGACTATTACACCGGCTTCGTGTTCGAGGCGCGCCACGGCGGCGACGGCGAGCCGGTGATCGGCGGCGGCCGCTACGACCGGCTGTTCAAGACCCTGGGCGCGACGTCGGACATACCGGCCGTCGGCGCCGCTATTTGGATCGACCGTCTGACGCCCGGCGCGGGAGAGGCGTGATGCAAAAACTCATCATCGCCTCCCCTTCGAAAGGCCGGCTGCAGGAGAACGCCGCCGCTTTCTTCGCGCGCGCCGGCCTCGAGCTGACGCAGGGGCGCGGCGCGCGCGACTATCGCGGCGCCGTCGCCGGAGTCGACGGCGCGGAAGTCGCCTATCTCTCCGCTTCCGAGATCACGCGCCGGCTCGCCGCTGGCGAAGCCCATCTTGGCGTCACCGGCGAAGATCTGGTGCGCGAAGAAATCGCCGACGCCGAAAAGAGGGTGGCGCTTCTCGCGCCGCTCGGCTTCGGCGCGGCGAATGTCATCGTCGCGGTTCCACAAGCCTGGATCGACGTGCGCTATATGAGCGATCTCGCCGATATCGCCGACGGATTTCGCGCGCGTCACGGACGCGGGCTGCGCGTCGCGACGAAATATGTGAATACGACGCGGCGCTTCTTCGCCGCGCATGGCGTTTCGGACTATCGCATCGTCGAGAGCTCCGGCGCGACCGAGGGCGCGCCCGCCGCCGGCTCCGCCGATCTCATCGTCGACATCACGACCACCGGCGCGACGCTCGCGGCGAATGCGCTGAAGGTGATCGAGGACGGCGTGATCTTGCGGTCGCAGGCCAATCTCGTCGCCTCGCTGACCGCGCCCTGGAGCCAAACGGCCCGCGAAGCGGCGCGCATCATTCTTTCGCGCATCGCCGCGGAAGAGGAAGCGCGCACGACGCGCGAAGTGCGCGCTGCTCTGCCTGATATTAGCGAACAAATTTTGCGAGCGGCCCAAACGAACTTCGGCGCGGAACTAGGCGACAAGGACAGCCGCTCGGCGAGTTTCTCCTGTCCCGCGAGCAAGGTCGCGGCGCTCGCCGATTGGCTGATCACACAAGGCGCCACAAGCGTCACCAGCGCCGGGCTCGATTATGTCTTTCAGGCGGAGAACGCCTTATGGAGCAAGCTCGCGGCGCGGCTTGGCTGACCCGAATGTCATTCCCGACACGCGAAGCGCGATCGGGAATCCAGAGCAAAACCAGCATTCTTGGGTTGGCTCTGGATTCCCGGTCAGGCCTTCGGCCTGCCGGGAATGACAAGCCGCAAATTACTTCACGCTTCCATCAACGTCCCGACATGCGCCGCGACGCTGCGCGCAAGGTCTTCGGGGCGATAGCCGCCTTCGAGCAGCGAGACGATGCGGCCACTGCAGCGGCGCGCCGCGATCTCCATCACGTGCAGCGTAACGTCCCTGAAATCATCAGCAACGAGACGCAAGCCGCCGAGCGGATCGTGCAGATGGGCGTCGAATCCGGCGCAGAAAATGATGATATCGGGCGAGAAGGCGTCGAGGCGCGGCAGAATACGCGACGCAAGCGCTTCGCGAAATTGCGCGCCGCCGTCGCCCTTGACGAGCGGCGCGTTGACGATCGTGTCATGCGCGCCGGTTTCACCGACCGCGCCCGTGCCCGGATAGAGCGGCATCTGATGCGTCGACGCGTAAAACGCGTTTCGATCGCTCCAGAAAATCTCCTGCACGCCATTGCCGTGATGCACGTCGAAATCGACGATCGCGACGCGCGAAGCTTGATGAGCGGCGCGCGCATGCAGCGCCGCAACGGCCGCGTTATTGAGAAAACAAAAGCCCATCGGCGTATCGCGCGTGGCATGATGCCCCGGCGGCCGCATGGCGACGAAGGCGTTCTTGGCGTCGCCGCGCATGACTGCGTCGACTGCCGCGATCGCGCCGCCTGCGGCGCGCAACGCCGCTTCATGGGTGGCGCCGTTCATGGCGACGTCGGGACCGATGCGCGCATATCCGTCCGACGGCGCCGATTTGACGAGACGCGACAGATGCGCCGAACTATGCGCGCGCAATAGCGCCTCCTGCGGCGCCAAGGGCGCTTCAACGCGCGAGAGACGCTCAAAGCGCACGTCGTCCAGCGCATGGAGAATGGCGCGGAGACGCTCCGGCCGTTCGACATGGGTCGGTCCCATGTCATGCGCTAAAGCGGCGGGATGGGTGACGAGCAGCGTCGCGCCCGTCGCGGCGCGCGCGCCAGAGCACGCAAGGCTTGCGCCCGCGCCAGCAATTGCTTCCCGTCTCGTTAGGGCGCTGTGGCGTCCCGGCATATCAAGTCCAATCCTTGGCTGTAGAGGCGCAGCATAGGATCGCCTGAGGCGCCTGTCAGCCGTTCGGAGATTAGACAGCAAGAAACGCGTTGCGAAGGTCGCGCTGAAAGTTGGATGATGCGCGAAGAGGGCCGGGAAGATGACGCAGGCATATTCGCTCGAACTCGACGAGGCGCGCTGGGCAGCGGTCGTCGCGCGCGACGCGCGCCACGACGGCGAGTTCCTCTACTGCGTCGAGACGACCGGCGTCTATTGCCGTCCGTCCTGCCCGTCCCGGCCGGCGAAGCGCGCCAATGTGCGCTTCTGCGCCACGGTCGAAGCAGCCGAGGCGCAGGGGTTTCGTCCCTGCCGCCGCTGCCGGCCCGATGCGCCGTCGCAGCAGGAGCGGGACGCCGAGAAAATCGCCCGCGCCTGCCGAATGATCGAAGCGGCGGAATCTCCGCCGACTCTCGCACAGCTTTCGCGCGCCGCTGGGCTCAGTCCGTATCACTTCCACCGGCTGTTTTCGCGCATCGCCGGCGTCACGCCCAAGGCTTACGCCCAGGCGCATCGACGCGCGCGCCTGCGCGCTGAACTCCTGCAGGGCCGCACAGTCACAAAGGCGATCCATGATTCCGGCTATAATTCCAGTGCGCGCTTCTATGCGACGGCAAAGGATACATTGGGCATGACGCCTGCCGCCTATCGCGCCGGGGCGCCGCGTGAAACGATCCGCTTCGCGATCGGACAGTCGTCGCTTGGCGCGGTGCTTGTCGCTGCGAGCGCGAAAGGCGTCTGCGCCATTTCGCTGGGCGACGACCCCGAGGAACTGCTGCACGACCTGCAGGATCGATTTCCGCGCGCGACGCTGATCGGCGCCGACGACGCGTTTGAACGCTACGTCGCCGCGGCGGTCGGGATGGTCGAGCGGCCTCAAATGCATTTCGATCTGCCGCTCGACATGCGCGGCACGGCTTTTCAACAGCGCGTCTGGGCCGCGTTGCGGGATATTCCGGCGGGAGAGACGGCAAGCTACGCCGAGATCGCGAAACGCATCGGCGCGCCGAAGGCGACGCGGGCGGTCGCACGCGCCTGCGCCGCCAATCCGGTTTCGCTCGCGGTTCCCTGCCATCGCGTCGTGCGCAGCAACGGGACGCTTTCCGGCTATTATTGGGGCGTCGAGCGCAAGCGCGAATTGCTGAAGCGCGAACGCAAGTCCTAAACGAACGGCGCTTTATCGTCGAAGAGCCGTATATGCCTCATTGATCGCGTCATGCAGCTCTTTCCACAGTGGATTGAGGCGCACGTCCGGCCCCCAGTTGTAGAGCGCCTTGGCGACCTCCGCGATCGTTTCATTGATCGGTTCGCTGTCCCCCTCCTCCAATTCGAAGGAGAAGAGTTTCGGCGGCGCGCCGCCTTTCCAGGCCTCCCAATGTTCGTTCGAATAGTTGGAGACGCCGCGCTGCGCCGCGAGCAGTTCCGGCGAATATTTGGCGAAGCGCCGATGCAGAGGCCCGACCGACTGCTCTGCGCGATAAGCGTCGCGCACCGCGAAATAGCGCACATGCTGCAATTCATGCGCGAGGCAGCAGCCAAGACGCGCGTCGCTCATATTCGGGTCGTAATAGATTTCAATGCTTCCGTCGGGGAAAGACTGCCCTTCCGACGTAAAGCTCTGGCCGAGATAGTCGAAAGTCTTCGTCTGCGGGCTGAGGGTCACTTTGCCGGCGTCATAGCCGAAATCCCGCGCCAGCGTTTCAAGCGTTTGGCGCTTCTTCAAGAATTGCGGCGAGTCCGAAAGGTCGCCCCATTCCCTCGGCTCATCTCGAGCTGTCGAACGGCTCTTCATGCGTAATGACCCAATCGAACTCCGGATGAGCGTCGGCGACATGCTCCCACCATCGCCGCCCGTCCGGCAAGCGCGGCGAGAGATCATTGACCCTGAGCCGGCGGAAAACATCCGGCTGCGCCTTCGCCCCGGCGAGGACCGCCTCGACCATGGCGCGCCCCAGGCCGCGCTGCAGAGAATTGATCTGCTCGAAAACGAGCGACGGCGGCTGATAGGCGCCGGCGAGCAGAAGCGCGATCCCAGACGCCTCCGTTCCGTCGGGCGTGGTGATGAGTTTCGGCGAGGTCGAGGCTTTGATTTCAAAAAAGCCGCGCCCGTAGGACCGCGAATCGACGTAAAGGCCGAGCGCCGCGAGATTGCCGGCGATCGCTTCGGCGATCGCCGGCATCGCCGGATCGGCGGGTTGAGCCGGCGCTTTCTTGAACCGCCAAGCTTCCCAGAACGCCATAAAGATCTCCCAAACGGGCGGTGGAAACAGGGCCGCTTGCCGTGCCCTTCCCGCCGTTCCATGCGATAAAGAGCCATGGCGACACCGATTCGCAACGCTTTCGACCCAGGCTTTGGCGTCTATGTCCACTGGCCGTTCTGCCTGTCGAAATGCCCCTATTGCGATTTCAACAGCCACGTTCGGCGCGGCGACGTCGACGAGGACCGATTCGTCGAGGCCTTTAGCGTCGAGCTCGCGCATCGCGCGGCGCTGACGCGCGGGCGCGAAGTCCGCTCGATTTTCTTTGGCGGCGGCACGCCGTCGCTGATGTCGCCGTCGACTGCGCAGGCGATTCTCACCCGCATTTCAAGCCATTGGACTCTCGCCAAGGACTGTGAGATCACGCTCGAGGCCAATCCGACGAGCGTCGAGGCCTCGCGCTTCAGAGGGTTCAAGGCGGCCGGCGTCAACCGCGTCTCGCTCGGCGTGCAGGCCTTAAACGACATCGATCTTCGCGCGCTCGGGCGGCAGCATTCCGTCGCCGAAGCGCTGATGGCGCTCGACGTCGCCAATTCGGTCTTCGAGCGCGCCTCCTTCGATCTCATCTACGGGCGCTCCGGCCAGACGCCCGCCGCCTGGCGAAAGGAGCTGGAGCTGGCGCTCGCCCGTGCGCCGGAACATGTCTCGCTCTATCAGTTGACCATCGAACCCGACACGATGTTCGAGCGCATGGTCAACGCCGGCAAGATGACGCTGCCCGACGCCGAGGTTCAGCGTGCGCTCTGGGACGTGACCCAGGAAGTCACCGCTCGTGCCGGCCTTCCCGCCTACGAAGTCTCCAACCACGCGCGGCTGGGCGCTGAGTGCCGGCATAATCTGGTCTATTGGCGCTATGGCGAATATGTCGGCGTCGGCCCGGGCGCCCATGGGCGGGTAGTCACCCCGCGCGGACGGCGCGCGCAGGCCGCAGAACGGCATCCCGAAATGTGGCTCACCTGCGTCGAGACCGAAGGTCACGGGCTGATCGAGGACGAGCTGCTCTCGACCGAGCAGGAAGGCGACGAATTCCTGCTGATGGGGCTGCGGCTGCGCGAGGGCGTCGATCCGCAGCGCTATTTCCTGCTGACCGGCAAGCGCCTGTCGCAATCGCGGATCAGCGAACTGATCGGCGACGGGCTCGTCGAATTCACCCGCGAGAACCGGCTGCGCGTCAGCTCCGAAGGCTTCCCGGTGCTCGACGCGGTGGTCGCCGACCTCGCGGCATAGCGGCGTTTCGCTGCGCTTATCGCGACAGTCGCGACAATGACCTACATCGTGCGCGTCTCCGCGCCCTCTGACGCAGACGCGGTAAGCGCGCTCTTGGCGGCAAGCTACCCAACTCTGCTAGCGTCGCATTACGAAAAAGAGCTGCTCGATCGAGCTTTGCCTTTCATGACAAAGGCAAATCCAACGCTCCTCGACTCTGGCGCCTTCTATATCGCGCAGAACAGCCAAGGCGAGTTCATCGGCTGCGGAGGCTGGTCGCTTGAGCGACCTGGAACTGCAGAGATCGTCCGAGGGGAAGCACATATCCGACATTTTGCTACCCATCCCGGCTGGACTCGCCTGGGCGTCGCGCGTTCGATTATGAATCGGTGCTGCATGGACGCCAAGGCTCGAAACGTAAGCAAACTGCATTGTTGCTCGACATTTGCAGCGGAAATTTTTTACAAGGCGCTAGGCTTCAAATCGTTAGCTGTAACGAACATTTCCCTCGACCCGGAAGTATCCTTCCCGGCCATTCTGATGCAGCAGGATCTGCCTTAAGCGATGTCAGCGACGCGGAAGCGTCAACCTCGGCGCCTGCGCCGAAACTGATGGCGCCACCGGCGCCGCCGCGATGAGACGGCGCCGGCAAAGCGTTCAGGGCGCATTCAGCGCTGGCGCAATTGCTCCAGCGCATCGGCGCCAAGGAGTTCGCGCATGCGGCCAAGGATCAGCAGCACGACTCCAAATGTCGCCAGCGACATCCAGCCGAAGAAGACGAAGCCCCAGTGCAGCGGACCGGCAAAGCCTTCGTCCATCGACCAGAATGTGTGGCCCCATTCATTGAATCCCACATTCGGGATGGTCATGAAGACGCCGACGACAAGCACCACGAAGGCGAGAGAATAGCCCTTGGCGAAAAGGGGCAGGCGCGTCTTCGCATAGAAGAACGCGCCCAGCCCGATGATCGAAAACATCGGATATGAAACATAGAAGGTGATGATATTGCTCGGCGTGAAATCCGTGTCGCGCACGGCTGTCATGTGCCAGACCGCCGTCTGCTCCGAAAAGAAGCTTAAGCCCCAATAGAGGGCGAGCGAAAAAACGACCAGCCACTGAACCAAATAAATGAGCCGGCGCATTTCGGTT
The DNA here is from genome assembly GCA_050174515.1 of Methylocystis sp. GTDB lineage: Bacteria > Pseudomonadota > Alphaproteobacteria > Rhizobiales > Beijerinckiaceae > Methylocystis. The sequence continues at coordinate 1,178 of JBFXJV010000046.1, read as the reverse complement.
GAGGCGGCGAGGTTCGCCAGATCGCGGTCGCGCGTGCGCCAAAGAAAACCGACGACGCCGGCCGCACTGAAGCACGACGCGAGAATCGCAAATTGCAACAGACTCATCCAGTAGAGCTGATACTCCGGCGCGAACGAATCGAGGCCGGCGCTCCAGGCGAAGATTTGTTCGTAAAGGCGCAAGATGGCCACGAAGACCATCAACGCCGCGACGCCGAAGAGAAGGGGCTTCATATCCATGATTCGTTCGGCGCCCGCGGCGGCCGAACGCGATTCAGCTTTTGTCATGCTCATGATCGTCTCCAGATGTGCGAGCTGTCGGGGGCCTGCAGCGGCCTCCGCAAAGGTCTGATGCGCGCGAGTTCGGAAGCTGCATCGATTGCGGCGGCCGACTGGGCGGAATGGTCCGGAAGCTCTCGCGCGCGCGCATCCTTCGCCCGCATCGCCATCGAAACGGCGGCGGGACTCGCAAAGCCGTCCGCGAGAAAAGCCTCAGCCTTGATGAGGAGGAGCCCTTGGAGACTGGGGCGCCCGTCTTGGCTCGATCCGCGGCGGTGCCTCGCCGGACATCTTCAGCCGAGGCGAGACAGCTTCGGAGGGGAAACCGACGGCAATTGTAATGACAGGTCTTAAAGGCGGCGCAGCCAACGCGCCGTCAAGCAAAATGCAGCAGAGCCCCTGGCAATGGCGGTTAAGCGGGATCAACGGCGTCTCGCCGCCGTTCGCGTTGTCTTGCGGCGCGCAAACTGCGCCAAAGACGACGCCTTCGCCAAGCGCCGCGACTTCTACGGCCACTATCGTCGTCTGCGCGAGAAACATGCAGGCGGCGATCGCCGCGAACACACGCGCGCCTAGACGCATTCGCTGAAAGATTGGAGCCACCGCCGCCTCTCGGTTCCAAAGCCGATGTTAGGTTTCGTTCGTTTGCGCGGTCAAGCAAGCCGTTGATGCGACGCCGTGCGACTAAACGACGCTTTAAAAAATTGATGCGCGACAAGAAGAAAAGCGACGCGCCTGTTTTCACATTCGATTTCGAAGCTCGCCCATAACCAAATCGCAATTCGGCAAAAAGATTCCGTTCGTCGGATGGACCGACACAGCGAAAGGCTTCCAAAAAAAGTTAATGACTCTCGGCGGCGCGAACTTCGAACGCGGCGTCGTCTTTCTCGAACATGAAGC
>JBFXJV010000045.1:0-13518 GCA_050174515.1 Methylocystis sp. | reverse complement strand
TGACCGCGCGGCATAAACCTCCGTATGATTTCCAAAAATGACCGTTGCCACGATAACTCCTTTTGTAGTTCAGAAGTCGAGGTCGGGTTGGGGCGCGGCGTCACGATTGCGCACCGGTTTCCTGGGCCAAGAGCGCAAGTCTTTCATGCTGACGTAGCTCAACCTGGCGGCGGCAATTCCGTGGAACAACACGCGGCATGCTGAGCGTTATGCGACTTTTTTTTTTAGCCACGCTATAAACGACATTTGTCGTGATGGCGTCGCACTGACCCAGAAGCGCGAGGTTCCTTTCATGCACCCGTGCGAAAGTTGCCGCGTCTAATTGAGCGAGCGCGCTGCGATAGCCGCTGCCCATTGCCACCAGCCACCAATCCTCCGGGGAATCTAGCCGGTGGCTTCCCGCTTCCGCGACGATTTCCGCGTTCGCAATTCCCGCTTTCCCGAGCATTTCGCGCAGGCCCGCGGGCGTTGAAATCCGCTCCCACGGGTTGAAGCTCTTCAAAAGGTCGGGGCGTTCTTCAGAGATCGCCTCCCAAAAGGCGGTATTGGCGGGCTCGAATAAATCCGGCCCCCAGGTTGTGAGAGCCAGCGTCCCGCCGGGGCGGACCATGCGCCACAACTCTTTGGCGGCCGCCACCATGTCCGGGACAAAGAAAATCCCGAAAACGCAGACTACCACGTCAAAGCTGTAGTCAGGGTAGCCGAGGGCAAGCATATCGCCCACCCTGAATTCTATATTGCCGAAACCTTTGGCGCGCGCTTTCGCTTCACCAGACTGGATGAGGCGTTCGGCCAAATCGACGGCGACAACTTTTCCCCTTGGGCCGACGACTTCAGCGGCAGGTAAGGCCGATCCGCCACTTCCACAACAAACATCGAGAACCGTGCTTCCCTCGCACAAAGAGAGGCGCTCGATCGTCTGCCGTCCGAAGCGATGCCAAAAAGAGCTGACGGGATGGTCAAAATAATCCGCCGCCGCGTTGTAAGCGGCGGCGGCTTTGGCCTTCGCCTCTTCCAGTTCACCCATGCGGCCTAACCGATACCCTCGATGATCCGTCCCGTTCCGTCACAACGTTCGCAGGGCTCGTCCGTGGGTTTGCCCCTCTCCTTGTCCGCCTGTTTGCCCGTACCATGGCATTCAGGGCAAACATCTTCCCCGGTGCCGGGAGTGCCTGCTTCCGGGTCATCGTCAGGCGTATGATGGCGAAGCGGATTCTTTGACATGCGATTGCCCCGGCCAAGCTGCGAGTTAAGCCGCACTGTGTTCATACCACCTGCGCGAGTGGCGGACGATATGGACCACGGAGAGCATGACCGGCACCTCGACGAGCACGCCGACAACCGTCGCCAGCGCCGCGCCTGATTGGAAGCCGAACAGCGCGATTGCAGTTGCAACCGCAAGCTCGAAGAAATTGCTCGCGCCGATGAGCGCCGAAGGACCGGCGACGCACCACTCGACGCCAAGAGCGCGGTTGAGAAGGTAGGCGAGACTCGCGTTGAAATAGACCTGAATCAGAATCGGCGCGGCCAGTAGGGCAATGATGAGCGGCTGGCGAATGATCTGTTCGCCTTGCAGGCCGAACAGGATAACGAGCGTCAGCAGCAGCGCCGCAAGCGAAAGCGGACCGAGCCTGCTGAGCGTTTTCGTCAAGGCGTCCTGCCCACCTTGCGCCAGCAGCGCGCGCCGCCAGAGCTGCGCGACGATGACCGGAACAACGATGTAGAGCAGGACCGACAGCAGCAGCGTGTTCCATGGCACGGTGATAGAGGAGAGGCCGAGCAGCAAGGCGACGATCGGCGCGAAGGCGATGACCATGATGGTGTCGTTCAATGCAACCTGCGACAGCGTGAAATGCGGCTCGCCATCCACAAGGTTCGACCAGACGAAGACCATGGCCGTGCAGGGCGCGGCGGCCAACAGGATCAGGCCTGCAATATAACGGTCGATCTGGTCGGCAGGCAGGAACGGCCGGAACAGGTGAGAAATGAAAATCCAGCCGAGCAGCGCCATGGAGAAAGGCTTCACCAGCCAGTTGATCCCGACCGTCACTGCGATCCCGCGCCAATGCTCTCTGACCTGTCCTAGAGCGCCAAGATCGATCTTGAGCAGCATGGGGATGATCATTAACCAGATCAGCACGGCGACGGGCAGATTGACCTCGGCGACCGTCGCGCCGCCAATGGCGTGGAAGACGGCAGGCAGGACCTGACCAAGAACGACGCCCGCGACGATGCAGAGCGCAACCCACAGCGTCAGGTAGCGCTCAAAGAGGCCCATGGTGGGCGCTTCGCGTATTGTGGGATTGTTGGCGACGGTTGTGACTTCACTCATGATGCTCGACTCTTTCCAATAACATTTCAGGCCGGTTCGGTCGCATAGCCCGCCAGTTCGAGAAGGCGCGGCACGCCGATCGGCTCTTCGCTCAGCAGCGGAACGACGGCGTAGCGGCGCGCATGGACCGTTGCGACTTTCTCCATCTCATGCAGTTCGTTCCTGGCGCGCTGTTGCAACAAGGGAGAACGCGGGCGCGCCGCCGCGACGCTGTTATTGATGACCCACGCCCAAGGCTCGATGCCCGCGCGACGCAGGTCAGCCTGAAGATTTGCGGCTTCGAGGACGGGCGTTGTTTCCGCGAGCGTCACGAGCAAGACCTTGGTTCTGCGCTCATCCTGAAGCTGCATCATCGGCGTCGTGTAATGCCCACCCTTGGCGTCCAGCATCCGCGCCACCTCGCGGTGATACGCCCCCGTCGCGTCCAACAGCAGCAGGGTGTGACCCGTCGGCGCGGTGTCCATGACCACGAACTTCTCGCCCGCCTCACGGATGATGCGTGAGAACGCCTGAAAGACGGCGATTTCTTCCGTGCAGGGAGAGCGCAAATCCTCTTCGAGCAAGGCGCGCCCTTGTGCGTCGAGCTTTGCGCCCTTTGTCCTCAGCACTTCTTGCCGGTAGCGTTCAGTCTCGGCGTGCGGGTCGATGCGGCTGACTGTCAGATTATTGAGTGACCCATGGAGAGTTTCGGCCAGGTGCGCAGCGGGATCGGAAGTTGTGAGGTGAACGGGTAATCCGCGATGCGCCAGCTCGACGGCGATTGCCGCCGCCAGCGTTGTTTTGCCGACACCGCCCTTGCCCATCAGCATGACGAGGCCATGACCATCGGCGGCGATGCCGTCCACAAGTTCCGAGAGGCTCGGCGCGCGCAGTTCGACAGGTTCCTCTATCGCCGTCTCGATGTGCGTCGTCGTCTTGACGAGGAGCCGACGCAACGCATCGATTCCAACCAGATTGAACGGCTTCAAAGCCACATAGTCGCAAGGCAAGCTGCGCAGCGCATCGGGGATCGCCGCCAAAGCCGCCTGCTCGCGCGCATAAAGAGCGGCGGCGAGCGCATCAAGCGCGGCCTCTTCTTTCGGCAGCAGACCGTTTACGATGAGAAATTGCTGACGAAGGCCGATCGCCGTCAGTTCCTCATGCGTGCGCGCAGCTTCGCGCAGCGCCGAGTTTTGCGCGCGGGCGACGAGGATGAGGCGCGTGCGCTGACCGTCGGCCAAAGCGCCAACGGCGGCGCTGTATTGCGCACGCTGCTTTTCCAGTCCGGCGAGCGGGCCGAGGCAGGAGGCGTCGCCTTTGCCTGCTTCGAGGAAGCCGCTCCACGCGACGGGCAGTTGCAACAGGCGGATAGTGTGTCCGGTCGGCGCCGTATCGAAAATAATGTGGTCGTATCTTGAAGTTATTTCCGTATCGGTGAGCAGCGCTGTGAATTCGTCAAAAGCGGCGATTTCTGTCGTGCAGGCTCCCGAGAGCTGTTCTTCGATGCCCTTCACCACGGCTTCGGGCAGCTTGCCGCGCACGGGGCCGACAATGCGGTCGCGATAGGCCTGCGCGGCGGCCTGCGGGTCGATTTCCAGCGCGGAAAGGTTCGGCGCCGCATCAATTGCCGTTATTTTGTCGCCGATGCCGACCCCGAATACCTGCCCGACATTCGAGGCGGGGTCGGTGCTGACGAGCAGCACGCGGCGACCGGCTTCGGCGAGCTGGATCGCCGTCGCGCAGGCAATCGAGGTTTTGCCCACGCCGCCCTTGCCGGTGAAAAAGAGGAAACGCGGAGGCTGCTCAAGAAATTTCATTGCCCACCTTCAGCGACAGGACGACGCGCCGCTACAACACGCGCCTTGTTTCGCATCCTCGACCTCTTTGACCGCCGCCCAGCGCGCCAATTCGGCGCGGCTCGGGTAACGACCGGCAAGTGCTATTTCGCCGTCAACGAGGATCAGCGGCAGGGCTTCCTGTCCCGAGCGTTCCAGAAAGCCCTTCACCGTGCCGTTGTCGGCAAAAGCCACGGGTTGCTGGGCGAGATTGAAGCGCTCGATCTGCGCGCCATTCTGCTTCGCCCAGTCCACGTCAGCGGCGAAGGCGACGAGCGCCTCATCGGTTTCGACGCCGCAGACGCCGGTGCTGCAACAAAGGGCGGGGTCAAAAACTTGAATGGTCGTCATATTCGTCCTTTCAGGATTGAGGTTGAGCAGCCCTGCCGACGACGAGTTCGCCATCTTCCTTGGTGAATTCGCCAATGTCGGGATTAGGGAGAATATCGAGCACGGCTTCCGAGGGACGGCACAGTCGCGCACCCTTCGGACTCACGACGATTGGACGGTTGATGAGAATAGGGTGTTCGAGCATGAAGCCGATCAATTCCTCGTCCGTCCACTTTGGATCGCTGAGGCCGAGCGCGTCATAGGGCGTTCCTTTCTGGCGCAGCAGCTCGCGTGCTGAAATGCCCATGGCTTTGAGCAGTTCGACGAGTCGCTCGCGAGTCGGCGGGTCTTTCAGATATTCGATGACGACCGGCTCTTCGCGGCTTTGGCGGATCATCGCCAGCGTATTGCGCGACGTGCCGCAGGCAGGGTTGTGATAAATGGTGATGGTCATCGCTCAGGCGTTCGCTTTGTGGCCGTGACTTGCGCCTTCAAGCTCGCCGATTTCACGCAAACGATCCCTGAGCGCTAACTTATCGAGGCGCTTGATGGGCGTAGCGAGCAGGTAAGAAATCCGGAGCCTGAGGTAGCGAAATGCATCATTGAACGCGGTTATTTTTTCAATCTCTGTTCCTTCAACAGCCGCTGGGTCCTCGATGCCCCAATGGGCGGTCATCGGCTGACCGGGCCAGATCGGACAGACCTCGCCGGCGGCGTTGTCACAGACGGTGAAAACGAAATCCATTTTCGGCGCGTCAGGTCCGGCGAATTCCTCCCAGTTCTTCGAGCGGAATCCTTCGGTCGGATAGCCACATTCGTCGAGCGTTTTGATCGCATGAGGATTGACGACCCCTTTGGGGCGGCTGCCCGCCGAAAATGCATGAAAACGGCCGGCGCCATCCTTGCGGAGGATGCTTTCGGCCATGATCGAGCGCGCCGTGTTGCCGGTGCAGAGAAAGAGGACGTTGTAGACATGGTCAGTCATTGGCTGTCTCCCGTTCCGGAACAACAGGCGGCTTCAGTCACAGGCGCGGGCTTCGCGCCGCAACAGGCTGAGGACTCCGCATTCACGGCGCTCCTACGGAATCCCGCAAGCGCTACGTCGTCGCCGTAAATTGTGCTTTCGCCGGAAGTCAGGAAGGACTCCCACAAAACCCCTTGCGGGTCGGAGGTCCACGCCTTCTCTGACTTTGCGTAGCAACAGGTTGTGGCGGCTTCTTGCAGCACAGGCCGTTCAGCCTGTTGCAGGCGCTCATAGACTTCTTTCAGCTCTTCGGGCGTCTCGACCTGGATGCCGAGATGATTGATGCCGGCCTGTCCGCCTCGCACGGAAATCGCGAAGTTCACGCGCGGATCGTCGAGCATCCATTTCGCGTAATCTGCTTTGGCGACTGCCGGTTCAGACCCGAAGAGCGCCTTGTAAAAGCGGATCGACTCCGCAAGGTCATCAACGGACACGTGCACGTGCAGGCGTTTCATGGCGTACCTGTGGCTGGCAAGTTGAAGGAGAGACGGTTTCGCAGGAGGCGTTCGCGCCCTGGCAGCAATTCTCGGTCATGTAAGCAAGCAGCGCGTTCATAACCGGATAGGCCGCAGAGTAGATCAGCGACCGACTTTCCCGCCGGAAGGTCACAAGGTCTGCGTGTTTGAGCTGATTGAGGTGGAAGGACAGCGTCGCGGGCGGGAGACCGAGCTGCTCGCCGATGCGTCCCGCCGGAAGTCCTTCAGGACCGGCCTGCATCAGCAGCCGGAAAATATCGAGCCGCGTTTCGTGGCCCAGCGCGACGAGGGCGGCAATGGCGTCCTTCTTTTCCATGGTTCCAATATAATGGAATCATCGAGGTCGTCAACGCCCAATTGCGCTCGACTTGCCGAGGTTGCGACCGCAGCGAGGACGAAATGTTTTGCGCGACTGTTCGCGTACTGAAACAAGGCGATTGAGGCTTTGGGGCGTTACGGTGCCGCGCGCAAGAATTCATTGGTGCAGAGCCGCCATCGCGAAAGAAGCGAGAAGGACTCTTGTGGGAGGTCGCGACCTCAGCTTGATTCGACGAGCTATTCGCTAATCCTTGATCTGCGAAAAGACCCGCCACGTGCACTCCTTAGAGACGGGATATGTGGTCAACATTTGGGACCTAGTACAGCTCTTAGTTTTCGTCTATCGACAAACGCATCGGGGACGCGGGACCAGCCGGATAATGCGCTTGGCTCTGAAAATTCCATAACCGATGGAGGGCCGCCCGTTTCATTCTGCCCTTGTCGTGTAACGTTTCAGTAAGGAGTTGTGTTGTGACATCGCATTCCGTTTGCTCGATCCGAGCAGCAGGGGAAAATGAACCGGAGTTGTTGACCAGGGGGCGCGCCGAAGGGTTACGTAATCGAGGCTATTTCCTGGACGAGAGGCGGGTGTTCACCCTGGGCGGGTCGTTCGACCCTGTTTGTCCGGCTCCCTATGGAGCTCTGAGGTGGTCGCTATGAGGTTGATTTATAGTCAAAATTTTCACAGATTTTTACACATAGAATTTCTTACACATAAAATCAACATAAAATTCAATGGTTTAGCGATATACTTAGAGGACTTAAAATCCGTAGGGCCGCAAGGCCTGTGCCGGTTCGATTCCGGCCGCCCGCACCAGCAAACTCCTCACCAATTCCCTTTAGCGATCGCCGAAATCGAAATTGCTCGACTCGGCGCTTCCGAACTTTCAATTTTCAAGAACGGGTTGATGCGCCGCCGCGTCTATCCGGCCGATCTGGCGCAGTCCTTTGACCCGTGCGCGAAGCTGAAAGAGACGCTCAAAATTTCTTTCCCTCTCCACCCTAGATCACGCTGCGTTCAGGCGCATTCGCCTGAGCGCATACAACGTGATCGATTCTAATAATTTGGAGCGCGCTTCACGCGAATAGCCGGTTCCCGCTTTTTTGCAGCGGGCGCTACGCCGCCTTCGCGTAAGCTTGCGCGCCGGCGCGCCTCCCAAGGCCATCGCTGGTCCACAATTTGCACTCGCCGGTCGAAAGCTGATTTTCTGAAGGCGACCGTGATGGCGTTCACGACAATTTGTAACACCGGCGCGGTGAGCGAAGGGGGCATGGGCCTCTTTCACGCCGGCAAAAAGAGCGTGCTGCTGGTTTGGCCGACGGGCGGAGAGCTCAAGGCCTATCGCGGGCGATGTCCGCATGCCGACATGCCGCTGAGCGACGCTACTTTCAATGGGCAGACCGTCACCTGTCCGCATCATCAATGGGGGTTCGACAGCACAAGCGGCAAATGCGTGACGCATCTCGTCCGCAATGCGCTCCATCCTTATGAGATTCGCGTCGAGGGCGACGAGATTCAGGTCGATGTCGGACCTCTCAAGCCGGCGCGCGCCGGCGCAAGCGCGCCGAGCAAACCGAGTTAAGTCGGAAGGCTCTCCCGCACGCTCCGACGCGCCACGCGCCAGCGCCGATGGCGCGAATCAGTTGTCGAAGCTTGCCAGCACCGTTTCGATCGGCTCCGAACCGACCGTCAGTCCGCCATTGAATGGATTGTCGAGCGCGGCGATGAGAAACACCACCGAGCCCATAAACAGCCCCACCGCGCTGCTGAGAATGAGATGGACGTGGAGCTCCATGTCGAAGAGCCACATCAGGCCAATCAATATCACGCCGCCGAGGCAAACCACCCACCACAGCTCATTCGGAATCCCGTTTTCGCCTGCGGCGATGAGATAGCGGCGTTGTTCGACGAGCATGTTCAATCTCGTGAACGTCTCCGTCTGAATCATCTCTTCGCTCTTGAGCTTCGGCTGAAAATTCATGATCAGCGCGAACATCTCGTTCAATCCCGGCGACGCCGAATGCGGGTTCTGGGCGACGTCGGGCGGCGGGTGGATGGCGTCGATCGCCTCGCGCGCATAGGCGCGCAGCTTTTCCTGCAGCTCGTCCCGGATCGGCGGCGGAAGGCCGTCGAAATCCTTATGCAGCGCTGCGATCGCCGACGCCTCTTTGGAAACGATGTCCTTGACGGCGGAGAAGTCCTGATAGGCCTCGACCGCCAGCAGGCCCAGCAAAATGCCGTAGAGCGCGGCGAACGCCGCCAACGTCAGTCCGATCATTTCATTGGCGTTGCGACGCCCATGTATCCATGAGTGGACGAGCCGCTGAAAAAGGAAAACGCCCAACCAGGTAAGAGCCAGGGCGCTCAGGCAAAACAGCGCCGCCATTTGCGCGACGGACAGATGCTTGAACAATTCGGGCAACGGTGCCTCCTTTTTTGGCGGCATTAGGAGGCGGCCGCGTCAAATTGTCAAAAGCTCTAACGGTTGAACAGCCATAAAAGCAGGCTGATGACGAGGCTCAATACGAGCGACGTCGCGAGTGGAAAGTAGAATCGAAAATTGCCTCGTTCGACGACAATGTCGCCCGGCAAACGTCCAAGGCCAAATCGCTCGCCGACCGTCCACAAAACGCCGAGGCCGATGAGGACGAGCCCCGCGACGATGAGAAACCTGCCCATAGCGTACCTCTTTTCGGCTTCGACGCCGGCGTTTTAGACATTGGCGTCTCACGCTTTTTTAGCAATATTGCCGGCTGCGTCGCCGGTTGCCGGGCGTCACGGCTTTTGGTGACATATTGTCGCGAAGCCGTCATTTTCAGCCTGACCCGCTTGACCCGCCGGCCTGTCGAACGCTAGCTGCCGTCGAAGGGTTCGACCAAAGCTATTCGGCTTCGCCTGCGGCGAACCGACGCAATCGAACCAGCGGCGCATGGCGCGCCTCTTGCGGGAGCCTGTTGGAGACGCAGGCGGCGCGACGCTTCGCAAGCAACCGTCTCATTTGAATGTCGCTTCTGATGCGATCGCCGGCGCGCAGCGGCTGCGTGCGACTATGAGGGTTTGATGAGGCCTGATCACATTTATCTCGCCATGACCATGGTCAAGCACAGCACGCTTGCCGCCGCTTGCATTTACGCGTTCAAGATCGTCTCGTTTTTCGTCAAGGCGTTCTGACTTCGCGCGCCGTTGCGTCGGCGCCGCCCTTCGCGCATAAACCGTCCAACGCATTTGCGGTGCGACGGAAGGGCGCAGATTCATGGCGGCGATTGATGGTCCGAGAGTGCAGGCGCGTTCCGGCAAGCCCAAACAGCTTGTCGTTTTTCTTCATGGCTACGGCGCCGATGGCTCCGATCTCATCGAGATCGGCCGCCAATGGCGCGGCTTCCTTCCCGACGCCGACTTCGTCGCGCCGCATGCGCCGGAGCGATGCGCCGCATCGCCGACCGGCCGGCAGTGGTTTCCGCTCACCATGCGCGACCCGGAAGAGCGCTGGCGCGGCTGCGTGGCGGCGCGTCCGACGCTCGACGCTTTTCTCGACGCCGAACTCGCCAAGCGCGGATTTGACGATCGAGCGCTGGCGCTGGTTGGATTCAGCCAAGGCACGATGATGGCGCTGCATACGGGCCTGCGCCGCAAGCGCGCGCCGCGCGCGATTCTCGGCTATTCCGGCGTCTATGTGCTGGGGCCGGCTCAGCCCGGCGAAGAGCCGACGGCCTATGAAAAGCCGCCGGCAGTGCTTCTTGCGCATGGCGAGGAAGACGAAATGATCCCCGTCGAGGCGTTGCTCATGTCCGCCAATGCGCTGGCGGATTCAGGCGTGCCGACGCAGTGGCATCTTTCGGCGCGGCTCGGCCATGGCATCGACGAAACCGGACTGATCCACGGCGCTCTGTTTCTGGCGCAGTCGTTCGGCGTCGCGGTTGAATTTCGCCGGCGTTGACGCTGAGCCGACCACGTCGGATCGATGAATGCGCCGGCGCTTTATATCCAGATCCAGATCTAGATCCCCTCTAGCCCGGCCTCAGCGCCTGCGGGCTCCATCGCCGGATCGAGTTCGATCGGAACGCGACGCACGGCGCGGCGCGTGATCGGGCGATAGAGCTGTTTCGTCGCCTCGACGATATGCACGCCGCCGCCCGGCAGCGAGAAGCGTCCGGCGATGCGCTCAAAGGCCGGCGCCGAACGCAGCAGCGACGCGCGCTGGAATGGCGGCACGTAGAGCGCTTCGTCCCAATAGAGCGGCAGGAATTGCGCCTCTTGCAGCAATTGCTGCAACTGGCCGCGCGAATAGGGATGTCCCTGTCCGAAGGGCGTCGTGTCGACCCGCGCCCAAAGTCCGGTGCGGCTCGGGGCGACGATCAGCACCCGGCCGCCTGCCGCCAGAATGCGCCACACTTCTTCGAGCAGATCATGCGGATGCTCGTCGGTCTCAAGCGCATGCACGATCAGGATGCGATCGATGCTCGCGTCGGGCAGAGGGGTCATCGAGGGCTCGACCAGCGCCGTAGCGGAGCGCCCGTCGAGCGGCCAGTGAACGACGCCTTGCGTCGCCGGCATGAAGGCGAGCACGCGCTGCGCCTTCTCGCGAAACCCGTCGAGATAGGGCGTGGCGTAGCCCATGCCGAGCACGCGCAGACCGGCATGGTCCTGCCAGCGCGCGCGCACCAGCCGCGACACCAGGCGGCGCGCCACCCCTCCCAGCGCCGTGTCGTAAAAGGCGCGCAAATCGACGACGTCAAGCATGGCGTCGATCATCGGCGCAATCGATCGGTGGCGCAAGGCGCGACGGCCGTTCCAGCGCGTTGTCGGTTTTTTGGCGAAGCGCGCTATGATAGACGAACGCCGAAGGAGACGCCGCGCCATGGCATTGGAAGTCGCGCAGTTCATCTGCCTCAATGATAATTTCGGCCTGCTCGTCCGTGAGCCGAAGCTCGGCGCGACCGCGAGCGTCGACGCGCCCGACGGCGAAGCGATCGCCGATGAGGCCGAGCGCCGCGGCTGGCCGCTGACGCATCTGCTGCTCACCCATCATCACGCCGATCATGTGCAGGGAACGCAGACGCTCAAGGCGCGCTTTCCGCATCTGAAGGTCATCGGCGCCGCCAGGGACGCGCATCGCCTGCCGCCGCTCGACCGCGCGGTTTCGGAAGGCGACGTGGTCGACGTCGGCGAAGCGCGCGCGCGCGTCATCGAAACGCCCGGACATACGCTCGGACATATCGCCTACTACTTCGTCGAGGATGAAATTGTATTCGTCGGCGACACGCTGTTTTCGCTCGGTTGCGGCCGCGTTTTCGAAGGCACCATGGAGAGGATGCGTCTCACGCTTGAAACGCTTGCCGATCTGCCCGGGGAAACGCTGGTCTATTGCGGCCACGAATATACCCAGGCCAACGCCAAATTCGCGCTCACCGTCGACCCCGACAATCCGGCGTTGCGCGCGCGGGCGCAAACGGTCGCCGATTTGCGCAAGCGAGGAAACTTCACCCTGCCGACGACAATCGCACTCGAGAACGCCACCAATCCATTTCTGCGCGTCGAGGATTCCCGCGTAGCAGCGGCTATGGGCATGCAGGGCGCGGACGCTTCAGCCGTCTTCGCGGCGATGCGCGAGCGCAAGAACAATTTCGCCGCATGACGGGCGCGCTTTCGACTGATGAGGTCGTGCGGCTTCTCGATCTCGCGCCTCATCCCGAGGGCGGCTTCTACCGCCAGACATTTCGCGATTCCTCATCGGTCGGCGGCGGTCGCGCCGCCTCGACGGCGATCTACTATCTGCTTCCCGGCGGCGGCGTTTCTCACTGGCATCGCGTCGACGCCGCCGAAGTCTGGCACTATTACGCCGGGGCGCCGCTGGAGCTGAAGATCGCGCAGCAGGGCGCGCCAATTGAAATCCTGCGGCTTGGCCTCGATCTCGCTGCAGGCGATCGGCCGCAAGGCGTGGTCCCGGCAGGCGTTTGGCAGTCGGCGCGAGGCCTCGGCAGGGGCCCGAATGAATGGACGCTCGTCGGCTGCACGGTGGCGCCGGGCTTCGAGTTCGCCGGCTTCGAACTGGCGCCGGCGGATTTCCTGCCCGACGGTCCAGCTTGAACGCAAAGGCTTTCAGCCCCTCGGGACTTTGACCAGCCCGGCGGATAGTGTATCGGGTCGCAGACAAGAAAAAGAGGAAATGCCTGAATGTGCTGGAGTGGAGAGGCGTCAACCGTGTTGGCGGCGACGGGGATCGCCGGCGCGGCCTATTCGGCGCTCAAGAAGGATCCCGAACCGCTCGCGCTGTGGGTTTGCCTTCTCTATTTCGCCAGCATGGAGTCGCTTCAGGCGGTCGCCTATTCCGTCTTGAACCAATGTGACTCGCCGCTAAACCAATTGATGACCATGTTTGGTTATCTGCACATAACTTTCCAGCCTTTCTTCATTAACGCCGTCGCGCTTTATTTCATGCCCAAGGACAGCGCCCGTATCATCGCGCCCTGGGCCTATTTCGGCTGTTTCGTCGCGGCCATCGCCATGCTGCTCCAGCTCTATCCTTTCGCCTGGGCGGGTCACTGCGCCCTGGGAAGGCCGCTGTGCGGCGACGTGCTCTGCACGGTGCGCGGCGAATGGCACATCGCCTGGCTGCTGCCGACGAACGGCTTGGGCAACTCCATGGCCGACAACGCCTATCTCGGTCGCGGCTATATCGAATATCCGCTGATGGCCTTCTACATTCCGTCGCTTTACGGCAGCTGGCGCTTCATCCTGTTCTCCTGGGTCGCCGGTCCGTTCCTGGCGAGCCTGACGACCGGCAACATCAATGAATGGCCGGCGGTCTGGTGCCTGTTCTCGATCGGCCTCGTGCTCGCCATCATCAAGACGCCGCTGCGTTATCACCTTCATGTCGGCGATCCGTGGTGGATGATGCTCTATAAGTGGTGGAAGCGGCGGAAAGCGGCCGCGAAAGCCGCCGTCGCGCCCGTCCATTCACCCGATCCCGCTCTCATCGCCGAAATCAAAGAGCCGGCGGAATAGTCAGTCTTTAGCGTTGACGACGCCGCCGACCAGATTTTCGGCGAGCAGCGACTCTGTGGTCACCTGGGCGGGCAGAGGCGCGCGTTCGGCGCCGGCCTCGATCGCCGCGAAAAAGTCGCGGCGGGCGGCGACCGCCTCGTCCCAATTCACGGCGCGAAACGACAGATTTTCGCCGGGACGCAACTGCGCCAGACGGCCGAGGTCGGCGCCGATCACGG
>JBFXJV010000044.1:0-13530 GCA_050174515.1 Methylocystis sp. | reverse complement strand
TGACGGTGCTCCAAGACATGATCCAGGATCTGGCCGAAAAGATTTCGGTTGGAGCTGCCGACTTTGAGATCATCGTCTGGGGCGTGCTGATGATCGTGCTTTTGCAACTAGCGCCGAACGGTCTGTTCTCATTTGTGGCTAAGTGGGGCACAGACGAACGGATGCGTCGGGCTTCGGGAGGATCTCAGCAACGAGGGGATGTCCTGCCATCCTTGCGCGAGCCGCCTAGATCAAATCCCATCCTTTCTGTTCGCTCGCTCTCTAAAAACTTCGGGGGATTGAAGGCCGTTAGCGAGTTGAGTTTCGAACTTCAGGCTGGCGAAATTCTTGGTCTCATTGGCCCGAATGGCGCCGGCAAGAGCACTACGTTCGACATGATCGCCGGGGTGACAAGACCGACCTCCGGCGAGGTGATTTTGGAGAACGTAAGCCTTGCCAAAGTGCCGCTCCGCAAGATTTCGACGCGGGGACTGGCGCGAACCTTCCAGCACGTGCGGCTTGTTCCCAACATGTCGGTCCTCGAGAATACGATGATTGGTGCGCATTTGCGCGGCCGGTACGGTATTTTGATTGGCTCGCTCCGCTTGGATGGGGCGGAGGAAGACGCCTATCGTGAAGAAGCCAAGCGACAGCTTGAGCGGGTGGGATTGCTTGAGCTAGCCGGCGAGCGGACCGGCAATCTGGCGCTCGGTCAGCAGCGTCTGGTCGAGATCGCTCGTGCACTGTGCATGGATCCAGTGGTGCTGCTGCTTGATGAGCCGGCTGCCGGCTTGCGCTTCAAGGAGAAAGAGGCGCTGGCGGGGCTCATGCGGCGGCTGAGGGGTGAGGGAATTTCTGTCGTGGTAATCGAACACGACATGGATTTCTTGATGAATCTCGTCGATCGCGTGGTGGTGATGAATTTTGGCGTCAAGATTGCCGAAGGAAAGCCGCAGGAAGTTCGAACGCAAAAGGATGTACTGGACGCTTATCTTGGAGTTGCGGCGTGAAGCCCATTCTCGCAGCAGAATCGATTTGCGCAGCCTATGATCGGGCGCAGGTCCTCCACGATATCAGCTTAACGGTTCAGGCCGGACAAATCGTTACGGTTCTCGGGCCTAATGGCGCCGGCAAGACAACACTGTTGAACTCGTTGATGGGGTTACTGCCTAGTCAAGGTAGGGTGATTTTTTCCGATAGCGCTTTTCTTGATACCCCACCCGAACGGCGGTTAGAGGCTGGCTTATGCCTCGTACCCGAGCGGCGGGAATTATTCACGACGATGCCAGTCGAAGACAATCTCGCGCTTGGTGCCTACATTCGCTATCG
Organism: Methylocystis sp.; assembly: GCA_050174515.1. Classification (GTDB taxonomy): domain Bacteria; phylum Pseudomonadota; class Alphaproteobacteria; order Rhizobiales; family Beijerinckiaceae; genus Methylocystis. The sequence continues at coordinate 12,222 of JBFXJV010000044.1, read as the reverse complement.
TCGCCACGATCGGGCGATCGCCGAGACACTGGACGAAGTCTACCAAATTTTTCCGCGATTGAAGGAGCGTCGAAAGCAAATAGCTGGAACATTGTCTGGTGGCGAGCGGCAAATGCTCGCGCTTGGACGTGCACTGATGTCGAAGCCATCCTTGATGATGCTTGATGAGCCAAGCCTCGGTCTCGCGCCAAAGGTTTGTGAAGAAATCTTCTCGATCATCACCAGGCTTCGAGATTCGGGTGTCTCAGTGTTATTGGTGGAGCAGAATGCAAGGGCCTCGCTGCGAATTGCCGACTATGCCTATGTGCTTGAGACTGGCCGTTGCGTTCTGCAGGGAAGCGCCAAAGAGCTTGCAGAGAACGAGCAGGTGCATGCCTCCTATCTAGGTGGTTCGTCACAACACTAGAGCAAGCAAGGCACCCAGATGCGGTCCGGAAGGGAAATGCCGGCTTCATTGCTCGGCGGCGAACGCTACACGATCCAAAATTTCTCCATGCAGTGCGGAGCAGTCCTACCGGAGCTGCATCTTGTCTATAAAACTTATGGAACGCTTTCGCCGACGCGTGACAACGCCATCCTGTTCCCGACATGGTGTTCGTCCAATCATAATCACAACGAGTGGTTGATTGGCCACGGGCGGGTACTCGATCCTGGCAAGTACTTCATCGTCTGTGTCGATTTGCTGGGAAATGGATTATCGTCCTCCCCGAGCAACACCCCGCCTCCTTTCGATCGCCGCCGCTTTCCGCCTGTCAGTATCCTCGACAATGTCCGCGCGCAGAGGCGTATGACGCAGGACCTGTGGGGGATTGATGTCTTCGCCCTCGTGGTCGGCCGTTCCATGGGTGCGCAGACCGCACTTCAATGGGGAAGCTATTTTCCGGATAGCATCCGGTCCCTTCTTGCCATCTCCGGTGCGGCGCGGACCACGCCACATGCCTATATCTTTCTGGAGGGGGTGATCACTGCGTTGAAGCTGGATCCCACGTGGATGAACGGCGATTATGTCGATCAGCCTCGCAACGGGCTGCGCGCCGTCGGGCGCCTTTATGCAGGCTGGTCGATATCCCAAGCCTACTACAGGGAAGGGCTTCATATGGCTGAAGTCCCGGCAGCAACTTCGATCGAGGACTATCTAGTTCGGCGTTGGGACAGTAATTTCTTTCGTTGCGATGCCAACGATCTGCTGTCGCAGTTTGAAACGTGGCAACGCTTTGATGTCTCAAATAATGAAGGGTTTAAAGGGTCGTGGGAGAATGCACTGAACGCCATCACTGCGCGTAGTATTGTCATGCCGGGCCGAACCGATCTCTATTTTCCTCCCGAGGACAGCGCGATGGCAGTGGCCTTGATGCGGAACGCGGAGTTGCGTGTGATCGATTCTGTTTGGGGGCATCGTGCTGGGGCGCCCAACTCGCCAGAAAAGGACGTGGCTTTTGTGGAAGCTGCTCTCCGTGATTTGCTGAATGCGAATTGACCGCCGTTCCAGAGCTTCCTTGCAATAACTGTTAGCTGTACGTTAGCTGCAAATAGCGCAACAAAAAAATTTGCAGTAAATTCAAATAATTAGGCTATTTGCTGATTAAGGCGCCGTTAACCATCGACGGTTTTCTGACGCTTTTATCCACATGCGCGGACACTCACTTTGTCCCTTAAAATTAGGGCTATTCTGAATTTCGAGCGCTCGCGCCCATTCGCCGCTATCCGGCACAATTCCGCGAAAATCGTTAGCTGTGCGTTAACTAGAATACGCTGGAAAACTGAAGGGGGATGCCGTTCGTCAGGGGAATTGAATGGCTTCGGATCGGCGATCATTGCTGCAATGATGCGTTTCAGAGGTCGAAAAATATTTTTGGCTTCAGTGTTCGCGTGCACTCGCGCGCGTTCAGCGCCCGAGTCCTTTGCTCTTTGCTTTGCTCCACGCTGACTATATTTCGCGGGCGGCAAACATTTTCCCGCCCTGCGACATGCCGAGACCAAGATGCGATGGGACAGCACCCGCTGTTCCGCAAAAACACAAGTTCACCGAACTACTCCTGCGCAAGCTTGTGCAGCGCGCCTATATGGTGGGCGATACACACCAGCGCGGGCTGGCGGTGCAGGTGCAGCCGACCGGCTACAAGTCCTGGAAGTGCATTTACTCAGCCAATGGCCGACAGCGGTGGTACAGGATCGGTGCGGCAGATTCGATTGGTCTCGCCGATGCTCGAAAGGTTGCCGGCGAGTTGGCTTTTAAAGTCGCAAAAGGTAAAGACCCGTGCGCTGAGCGGAAGTTAGCGCGGGACAAAGGTACGTTTGAGGAACTCGCCAAGTGCTACTTCGGCGAATATGCCTATTTTGTTAGTCGTTATCGAGGTAACTCGACTTTACTCGCAATGCCGATGGAAGGGTTTTACCGCTCCGATCGGATATCTCTTCGATGATGAACAGTTGTCTTAGTCGTTCCGATGAAGTTTGTCTTTGAAAGCGCTGGCGTGTGCTGATTAACGGCCCAGATAAACAGCTTTAATGCGCTCATCTTCTAGCAATTCTCGACCTGTGCCTGAAATAATGATTTCTCCCGATTCCAAAACATAACCTCGGTCGGAAAGAGTCAGTGCCGCTTTGGCATTTTGTTCGATCAAGAGGATCGTCGTTCCGTCTTTCTTCAGGCTCTCGATAGTACGAAAGATCTGCGCGACCATTTGTGGAGCTAGGCCCATCGACGGCTCGTCGAGCATAAGCAGTTTTGGCCGGGCCATCAGCGCGCGACACAGGACCAACATTTGCTGCTGTCCCCCGGAGAGAGCGCCTGCCAGCGTATGCCGACGCTCTTTGAGCAAGGGGAAAAGGGTATATGCCCGGTCAAGCCCCGAGGCGATATATAGTTGTTGTCGATAGCCTCCAAGACGTAAATTGTCTTCGATCGACATATCGGCAAAGACCTGACGGCCTTCGGGTACTTGAGCGATGCCCGCTGCCACGCGTTGTGACGGCGGCAGGCGAGACACATTAAGGTCTCCCAGCCTGATCCGCCCCGAAAAGACCGGTTGGATACCAGATATCGCACGGAGTAGCGTCGATTTTCCCGCACCGTTACGTCCGATAACCGAGACCAATTCCCCTTCTGCAACGTTTATATTTACGTCGCGCAGGGCAACAAGATTGCCATAACCGCTGAAGAGATTGTCGACACTAAGGAGCATCGGTATCTTTCGCCTCGATGTCCGTGCCGAGATAAGCTTCGATCACGCGCGAGTCATCTGACACTGCCGCTGGCGTACCAGATGCCAACATACGGCCGAAATTCAGCACGAGAACTCGGTCTGAAATACCCATGACGAGTTTCATATCGTGTTCGACAAGAACAACCGTCGTTCTCTCGCGAACGATTCCACGGATAACGTCTCCGAGTTCTTCTGTTTCTTTCCCGTTGAGTCCGGCTGCAGGTTCGTCGAGCAAAAGAACCTTGGGCCTCGCGGCGAGCGCACGGGCGATTTCGAGCCGTTTCTGTATGCCGTAGGGTAGCGTTCCGGCGATTTGGTCGCGGACGTTATCAAGTGCGAACATCCGGAGAAGAGCGAGGCTTTCTAATTCGATCGTCCTGGTTTCGCGCCGGACCGACGGAAGTCCCAGGAGACCTGACATGAAGCCAGTATTTTGACTCAAATGGCAGCCGACCATCACATTTTCGATCGCTGTCATTGAATGTAGTGTTTGGAGATTTTGGAATGTCCGCTGTAGCCCGCGCCGCGCTCTGTCGGCAGGCTTCATCTGATTGATCTTTTCATCCGAAATAAAGACTTCGCCGCGGTCAGCAGTATAGGCGCCGCTGATAACGTTGAAGAGCGTCGTTTTACCCGCCCCGTTGGGTCCGATGATAGAAAAGATTTCACCTTCCTCAACGGACAGCGAAACATCGTTGAGCGCTGTCACGCCGCCGAACGACAAGCCGACACCGCGCACGTCAAGAAGCGCCATGGGTCGCCTTTTTCCGACGGAAGAGGATATTCTGATGGTTCCGCCAAACCGATGCCAACATCGGCATCACGCCCTCGGGCATGAAAGCGATGATGATCACCAGCATGGCGCCGGTCAGGACGTGCCGGAATTCCTCGAAATGAGCCAGTGCCTGGGGTAGCAGGGTGAGGATGCAGGCGCCGATAACGGCGCCTGCAATGGAGCCGAGACCGCCGACAACGACCATTGCGACGAATTCAACCGAGCGCATGAAGTTTGCTTCGATTGGGGTGATGAATCGGTCCGCGTGCGCGAAAATTGATCCAGCGATGCTGGCGAACACGGCGGAGACAATGAAGATCCTTACCTTCTACGCCACAACGTCAATGCCGAGCGTGGCTGAAGCGATCTCGGAATCATTAATCGCGCGTAGTGCTCGCCCAGCGCGCGAATCGATCAGTGCGACGGCCGTGCAGACGGCGAGAAACAGCCCAGCAGCGGAGAAGATGTATCCCGCCGTTGCTCCTGGGAGCGCATGGCCGGCGACCGCCAGCGGGCCAACCGACATCCCGTCGGGTCCGCCGGTCAGCGCCAGCTCCCGGTTAAGAACGATGGAAACGATGGCGCCAAAGCCAAGGGTCGCCATGGCCAGATAATGACCACGCAGATGGAGGATGGCTCGTCCGATGACGAATGCGACGGCGGCGACCGCCGCAGCTCCGATAAGCATGGCGATGGGAGCAGACAGGCCATAGCGAGCGCCCAGAATTGCCGACGTGTAGCCACCCAGCGCGAAGAACGCGGCATGCCCGAGGCTTATCTGCCCCGTATAGCCGACGAGGAGGTTGAGACCGACGCAGACGATCGCGTTGATCCAAGTCTTGGTAGCGATATCTAGGAAGTAGGTGTTGGGGGCGACGAAAGGTATCGCCACAAGAAGGGTGGTGAAGGCCAAAAACGCGATGGGTTTTTTCGATAATGCAAGCATCGCCGTCTACACGCGTTCGACGATGCGGTTCGAGAACAGGCCGCTTGGTCGGAACAGCAGCATCCCAATGATCAGAACGAAAGCCACTACGTCCTGATAGGCGGAGGATACATATCCGCCGGCGAATGCTTCAGCGAGGCCGAGGATTAAGCCGCCCGCGATGCTGCCAAACGGACTGGAAAGCCCTCCGAGAATAGCTGCGCAAAATCCTTTCATGCCGAGTGTAATGCCGACGTCGTATTGAGTGAGCGTGATCGGCGTGGTGAGGAGGCCGGCAAATGCTCCCAGCGCCGCAGACAGGCCGAAACAGATGACCAGGACAGAAGGAACGTTGACGCCGGAAAGCTCAGCGGCAAGCCGGTTGGAGGAGGATGCAAGAACACCTTTTCCAAGCATAGTGTGGCGGAAGAAGAACCACATGCCGATGGCGACGAGGATCATGCTTCCGAGAATCCAGAGGCTCTGTGGCAACAACCTCGCGCCGAGAATTGGCAGGGGCTCATCGCCGGAGAACCCTTTCATCGAATAGAAGTTGCGCCCGAAGATCGCCTCGGCGCCACCGCGAAGCATGATCGATAAACCGACGGTGACGATAATGACGGACAAGGTCGACGGCCGTCGCATTTGTGCGATGATGCCGGTCTGAATGACAATCCCGATCAGCACGGTGATGAGGACTGCGCCGGCCGCCGCAAGGAAGAGCGGCAAGCCGGCCGCGAGCAGGAACACCGTTCCCATTCCGCCGAGCATAACAAATTCGCCCTGGGCGAAATTGATGACATGACTCGAACGATAGATCAGCGCGAATCCAATCCCCACCAGCCCGTAAACGGAGCCACGCGTAATGCCTGAAAATAGGAACTGAATAAAATCAGACATGGCAACTCTCGGTGAGAATCGGGGGCTACTTCAGAAGCTTCCAGCTCCCTGATGTGATCTCGGTGAGTTTGAATGCTTCCGAATTCAGGCCCATGTGGTTGGCGGCGCTCATGTTGAACACGCCGTCGAGGCCGACGAAATTCTTAGTGTTCTCGATTTCGCTCCGGACTTTAGCCTTGTCGGTGGAGTTGGCACGCTTGATCGCTTCGACGCTCATCATCAAGGCGTCATAGGCGAATCCGCCGAAGGCCGCCGGTTTGTCGTGGAACGCTGCCTTATACGACTTGATGTAGTCGAGCACGACGCCACGCTGCGGATCGTTGTCCGGAAGATCGTCAGCCACCAAGACTGCCGAGACTGTGACGCGGACGCCGTTGGCCGCACCGCCGGCGCCGTCGACGAACTGCTGCGATCCCACGCCATGCGTGAAATAGAACGGCATGGTCAATGCAAGCTGCTTGTAGTTACGGACGGTGATGACCGTGGGCGCGCCGAAGCCGCAACTCAGGATGGCTGAGGCTTGTGCCGAGTTGATGCGCGTGAATTGCGGCGTCATGTCGGTGTCGTTCGGCGCATAGGTTTCGTCGGCGACGAAGGTCAATCCGTGCTTGCCGGCCAGAGCCTTCGCCTCAGTGCGGCATGATTGATCAAAACCTCCCGATCCAGCGATCAGCGCGATGTTTTTGAAGTTCCGTTTTGCCATGTCGGTGAAGATCCGATCGACAGCCATGCGGTCGGATCCCGCAGTCTTGAAAATCCATTTTTTGACCGGTTCGACGACTACGCTCGCGCCCGCCATGGAGAAGAAAGGAATACCGGCTTGTTCCACCATCGGGGCAACTGCCATGGTTTCGCCGGTGGTGCTGCCGCCGATAAGGATATCGACCTTGTCGTCCTCCAGCAGGCGTCGCACGAAGGTGACTGCTTGTTTGGCGTCACCCTGACTGTCGTAGGTGGTCAGTTCGAGCTTGCGGCCGAGCACGCCACCAGCCGCGTTGATCTTGTCGACATAGAGTTTGAGCGTCTTTGCTTGCGGATCGCCCAGAAATGAAGCGCCACCGGTAACAGACAAAAACGCGCCGATCTTGATTGGATCGGCGGCGCGGGCGGGCGCGGTAAAACTGCCAGCAAGCACCGTGCACGCGATTGCCGCAAATGTCCTGAAGACGGTCATGCTCAAGCTCCCCAATCGTTGTGATTGCGCGTTTCCTCGAACGGACAAACCGGCGAGGAGAACACCCCGTGGAATGCTCGCTTTCTTTTTATTGATCGTTTCTTGTCAGGTTGAAGCGATGGTGTTCAATTAAAATGAAAATGAAAAATCTTTCAAGCTTTTTCATGCTACTTAAAATTGAGGCGAGGGGCTCCGCCTGCATAAGTCATTTGCCCGCTTGGTTTTTGTGTCTCCTTTTCGGGGTGGGATGAGACACGATCCACACGAATCTGGCCGGTATGGCGCCTGAATTTGCGAAACGGTGCGGGCGAACGCTCGGAAAATGAAAGCTATCGCCGGTTTCTAGAGAATGGGTCTCGCTATCGATCAGGAGTTGCAGCTCGCCTTCGATAACGAGGCCAAATTTCTCTCCCGCATGGGTGTAGGCCTCCGGGCCGGAATTTCCGCCGGGCTCCAGCGTGACTTCATAAATCTCGATACCGCTTGCCGAATCCGGGATCAGGAGTTCCTGAACGACCCCGACGTCAGGGACCCGCAAGCGCCGCCGTTGGCCGCGCCGCACGATGTGGCGGGATTCCGAATGGCGCTTCGCCGACGCGAAGAACCACGACACCGGCACGTTGAGAGCTTCCGCCAGCAACCGGAGAGAGCGCAGCGACGGCGTCGATAGTCCCCGCTCGATCTGGCTGATCATTCCGATGGACAATCCGACGCGATCGGCAAGTTCCTGGATGGACAGACCACGGTCCTTGCGCAATTCGCGCATTCGCTCGCCGATCCAGATGTCGTCGCCCGCCGTCGTTTCCGACATCGGCATGGATTCCTTCACAACTCTAAGGTGCCTGTTCATATCGCCTTGCTTGTTTTTTGGCGCATCGAAAAACGTCCCTTGTGCACCAGAAAATGATCAAACGCTGCCGAAGAGCATTGACTCGGTATTAATTAAAGTGAAAAATTGTGAAAATAATTTCACTTACACCTCAGATTAATCGCAGTTTGCGGGGGCGGCAATGGTCGACAGACCGGTGTGGGAAATTGGCGTCGATATTGGCGGCACGTTCACTGATGTCGTGGCGCGGTCTCCCGACCATCAAATGCGCTTGTTCAAATTGCCGACGACGCGCAGCGATCCGAGCGACGCGGTGGTCGCTGCGCTGCGGCTGATGAAGGACGAATGGAAACTCGCGCCCGCAACGGTTCGCAAATTCGCTCATGGCACCACGATCGCCACCAATGCAGTGTTGGAACGCAAGGGAGCGCCGATCGGCATCATTACCACCGCTGGTTTCCGCGATATCCTGGAGATCGGCCGCCAGCTGCGCCGGCAGATGTATGACATCGTCCTGAAGCCCGAGCCGCCGGTCTTTCTTGCACCGCGCCGGATGCGTAAGGAAATCTCGGAGCGCGTATCGCCACAGGGTGAAGTGCTGACAAATTTGGATGAGGAACAACTTCACGTCGCGGTCGACGAACTCGTCGCGTCCGGGGCTCAATCTATCGCTGTGATCTTCTTGTTTGCCTTCGCCAATCCGGCCCATGAGCGACGCGCGCGCGACCTCATCCGGGTCTGGTATCCGCATATCGCGGTGTCGTTGTCGAGCGATGTCGACCCGAATTTTCGCGAGTACGAGCGTACCGTCGCCACGGCTTTCGATGCTTATGTGAAGCCGGCGGTCAGCCGCTATCTCGAAAATCTCGAAACGGCGTTGCAGCGGGAAGGCGTGAGCGCCCCGTTGCAGGTCATGCAATCGCGCGGCGGTCTCACCGTTTCGCCGGTAGCGAGGTTGCGGCCGATCCGCTTGTTCCTGTCAGGCCCGGCGGGTGGCGTGGTCGGTGGACGTATCGTCGGTGCCTCTGCAGGCGCCGACGATGTCATTACCATCGATATCGGCGGGACATCGGCGGATATCGCACTGATCAACAAACGCAAGCCAATGATCAGACCGGAGGGGGTTATCGGCGATTACACCGTCCGCGTTGCGATGGTTGATGTGAATACTATCGGCTCCGGCGGCGGCAGTATTGCCCGGGTCGAAGGAGGAAGCCTGCGTGTCGGTCCGCAGTCGGCTGGTTCGGAGCCGGGACCGGCCTGTTATGGACGTGGCGGCAAGGAGGCGACAGTCTGCGATGCGTCGGTCGTTCTCGGCTATCTCGATCCGGACTATTTTGCTGGCGGACGGATCAAGCTCGATGCTGCGCTTGCGCGCGATGTCATCAACGAGCGTGTTGCGCGCCCGCTTGGGCTTTCGCTCGAACAGGCTGCGCTCGGCGTCCATCGTGTGCTCAATGCGCAGATGGCGGAAGGCATCCGCGCCGTGTCGGTGCGCCAAGGGATCGATCAGCGAACCTTTGCATTGATTCCGCTCGGCGGCGCTGGGGGGCTGCACGCGACCGCTCTGGCGACAGACCTATCCATGAACCGGATCGTCGTGCCGCGAATTCCAGGTGTGTTGGCTGCCGCCGGTCTGCTTGCTGCGCCGATCGAGCACGAGGTGTCCGTCTCTCACACGCAGCTACTTGATATGCTCGACGTGACGGAACTGCAAAAGGCACTGGCGGGACTCGACGCCGCGGCATCCGAATTGATGCGTGCTGAACTCGTGCAGCCCCAGGACGTGACGATATTCTATCAGGCGGACATCTGCTTTGTCGGGCAGTCCTATGTGCTCGAGATCCCGTTTGATCCTACGGCGCCTTATCTTGCAAAAAAGCTCTATGAGGACTTCCTGGTCGCACACGAGCGCGTCTACGGACATGCGGTGCGCGTGCCTGCCAAGGTCACCGCGTTGCGCGCGATCCATCAGGCGGGGGGAAGCGAGCGGATTGATGAAATGCGCCTCCCGGTCGCCGGGCAGTTGGAAATGGGTAGCCGCAAAATCGTCGTTACCGGACATGCTGAACCGGTGGAAGCGCGCGTCATCGCGCGAGAGGCGATGCAAGCCGATTTTCGCTTCGCCGGACCGGCGTTGATCCAGCAATCCGACACGACGACCCTTGTCGAGCCGGGCTGGTCCGGCCTCGTCGATGCTGCGGACAACATCGTCCTGACAAAAGACTGAGGAGGGCGCTTATGGTTGAACGCGATTCAACGACGCTCGATCCGATTACGATCGAGGTTGTGCGAAACAAGCTCGAAGGCATCGCTGCCGAGATGCAGCAGACGCTGCTTCGTTCGTCGTTTTCTCCGATCGTCAAGGAGGGGCTCGATGCTTCGGCCAGTCTGTTCACGGTCGATGGCGAGACGCTGGCACAAGCCTGCGCCATTCCGGTTCATCTTGGCACGCTCATCCCGGTGGTCGCGAAAATTCTTGAGCTTTATCCAATCGCGACGATGCAGCCGGGCGATACCTACGTCATGAACGAGCCCTATCTGGGCGGCACCCATCTGCCGGATATCGGCATCGTGACGCCAATATTCGCGAACGACCGGGTCGTCGCGCTGTCGGCGGCGATGACACATCATCAGGATATGGGCGGCATGTCGCCGGGCTCGGTCCCGACCAACGCCACTGAGATATTTCAGGAAGGCTTGCGGATTCCGCCTCTAAAGCTACGCGTCCGCGGCGTTTACAACGAAACCCTGGTTGCGATGATCCGCCAGAACGTGCGGATACCAGACACGGTGATGGGTGATCTCAACGCGCAGATCGCAGCGTGCGCCGTCGGCGCGCGTCGTGTGGCCGAACTGGCTGATTCGCTTGGGCAAAACCTGATGTCCGTCATTTTTGCCGGCCTGCACGAACGCTCCGAACGGATGACACGTGAGGCTTTAAAAGCCATCCCTGAAGGAGTCTATCGTTATACGGACTACAACGACAATGACGGTATCGAGCTGGACCGCCGGATTCTCTTTGAGGTTGCAGTCACCGTCAAAGACGGAAACTTTCACGTCGATTTCACGGGATCGTCGGACCAGGTGCGCGGTCCCTTCAACGCGGTCCCGTCCGGTGCGCTGGCAGCCGCGTGCTTCGCGATTCGGGCTGTAACCGATCCGAACATTCCGACAAACGCGGGCTGTTTCCGGCCTATCTCGCTTGAGTTACCACCCGGTTCGATCGTCAATCCCAAATCGCCCGCAGCGGTGAATGCCCGAACCGCAACGATCAAGCGGATGGCCGGTTGCATTCTCGGCGCGCTGCGGCCGGTCATTCCGGAAAAAGTCCCAGCCGATTCATCCGGAGAGATGTTGGCGGTTATGTTCGGAGGGCTACGGCAAAGTGGTGAGCCGTTCGTGATCGGTGAGTTGATCGCGGGTGGTAGCGGCGCGGGCGTCGCGTCTGACGGTGTCGACGTGATCGAAACCGATGTGTCAAACTGCATGAATTTACCGGCGGAAGCCATGGAGATGGAAGCGCCAATCCGTGTCCATCGGGTCGCGTTATGGGCGAACTCCGGCGGGTTGGGGCGACAGCGTGGAGGCCTGGGGATCATCAAGGAGTACGAGATCCTCGAGGGCGAGGTCCGTTTTACTCACCGCGGCGAGCGTCACATGTGCGCGGCGCAGGGATACGACAACGGCGAGCCGGGTGCGATGGCCGTTTCCGAGATTGTTCGCTGCTCCGGCGCAAAAGAAACGGTCCCCTCAAAAATGATGGCTGTGCTGGAAAAGGGCGATCGCGTCGTCGTGACGACGGCTGGCGGCGGTGGAAACGGTCCCTTCGAGCAGCGTGACGCCGAAGCGCTCAGAGCCGACGTTCTGGACGGCAAGGTGTCCGCGAACACTTGAATTGAGCCATAGAACGACTTGATTGTCAGAGGATACGCGGATGCCGCATACAGATTCCCAATCGCTTCCGATCCTCATTGTTGGGGGTGGCATTGGCGGTGTTGCGACCGCTCTCGCTTTGTCCCGCAAGGGGCATGCCGTCCATGTTCTCGAGCAGGCGCCGGAAATTCGCGAGATCGGTGCCGGAATTCAGATGCCTCCGAATGCCTTCAAGGCGTTTCAGGCGCTCGGCGTGCTCGATGACATTCAGAAAGTCGCGGCCTATCCCGAGCGGCTTGTTCTAGGAGATATGCTCTCTGGTGAGCCGGTCTATCAATCACCCATCGGCGATGAATTCATCAAGCGATTCGGGTTTCGATACGCCTTGCTGCATCGTGGCGATATTCTTGAAGCGTTGCTGCAAGCGTGCCGCAAATCGAGTCTAGTTAAATTCGATATCGACAGCCGAGTCACTGGTTTTCAGGATCATGGCGATCGGGTCGTCGTAACCACGGCGACCGGCGCTTCCTATGAAGG